>CABHOW010000024.1 GCA_902168225.1 uncultured Flavihumibacter sp.
GGGTTACAATATGTACATTTTTCGGAAACAATATAAATTAAGGTTTTGTTAATAGGTATATTTATTTTTTCACTGCCACAATGATCCCCGTAGCCCAAACCTGTTTTGTCAATAACAGATCTTCACGAGCCTCAAGTGTAGCAATTAAATGCTGTGCTTTTTCAGCATGCCCATCGGGCCAGTTGGGTTGCGGCAGCATATCGTCGATGATATACAAACCGCCTTTTTTTAACATCGATAATGCTTCGTTTAACAGCAGGTATTTGCCATGCCAGGTATCGGCAAAAATATAGTCGAACTTTTGGTACCAGTTCTCCCCCATCCATTCGCCTCCATCTGCAAGCAACAGGCTAAGGCGGTCATCATGGCCCAAATGGTCACCTGCTATTTTCAGGAACACCGGATCATTGTCAATTGAAAGTAATGTAGAATCATTATCCATTCCGTCGAGTATCCATGAGGTTGAAAGTCCTGAACCGGTACCTAATTCTAAAAATTTGCCCTCAGGTTTTGAAGCAGCAAGTGTGCGAAGCAATGAACAGGTTAAAATATCGGAGGCCATGGTAAACCCGGCTAATTTGGTTGCGGCGTCAATGTCGTTATATGCGGCGGGCAGGTGTTGGTTGATCTCTTCTGTCATAGAGTAATAAGGTTGATGGTGGAAGATACAGCTTATTACTCAAAAGAGCTTAGGTGTGGAGTGAAGTCTGCGGGCAGATCATAGAACCTATTAATAATATTCTTTAATCGTTGCTCCCTCCCGCTCTCATTTTTGAAGTTTAGTCAGAATTAGAACCAAAAGTTGCGTATATTTTTCGGAAGGACCGGCGCTTTTACAGAAGAATACGATGTGTCTTACTACGCACAGAACAATGGGGACCTGGACATAAATTTAAGCTTGTATGCAGGATCATCACCTCCATTAAGATTTTCATTTGCATCGTACGAGACCTGGGCCACCCCTGATTCAATTACTTACCAATTTCCCTCTCTGACAATAAATGGGCAAGAGTACAATGAAGTGTATACGCTAAAAATGTACAAGAATGGCCAGCATATAAACAACAATGATACAGCAACACTTTTTCATAATAAGCAGTTTGGTGTAATCCAATTGTTATTTCCCAACGGCAAAAAGATCCTTCGAGTTGATTAATTAAAAGGCCCGCATTGCTGCAGACCTTTAAAGTGTGGAGTCCACCGGCAGATTGTAGAACCAATTAAAGGAATTTCTTAAGCGCAGACTTCGTTCCCCTTCAAATTAAGCTCAGGCAACTTATTGGTGAAATATACATAACTCCATATTATATTTGTCCCTAAACTTATAATATACATGCGTTTGATTAATCTTGTTTTTAGTATGATATTGGCGCTGGTGCTAACGGGATGTGGTAATAAGGATAAAGAAGATCATAGATGTACCACAGCTGCAGAAGATGATGCCAATATGCAGAATTATATTAGTGCAAATGGCATTACAGCTATCAAACATGCCAGTGGGATGTATTACCAGATCATTGAGCCGGGCAGCGGTGCAACTCCCACAATTAGTTCAACTGTAAAAGCAAATTATACAGGCAAATTCACCAATAACTCATCCTTCGATGGCGGAGTAGCAAGTTTTCCCCTGGGAGGGGTAATTGAGGGCTGGCAAATAGGTATCCCTCTTATCAGGCAGGGAGGAAAGATAAAATTGATCATTCCGCCTTACCTGGCTTATGGATGTTATGATTACAGGAGCATTCCAGGCAATTCCGTATTGGTATTTGATGTGGAATTACTGGAAGTAGAGTAAGCTAACACCCATTAAAGAAATAATTTAAGCGTATGAAAATCAGGAACATTGTTGAATTGTTTGCTGCTCTTCCAGAAGATGAAAGAATAATTGTTGATGTTTTACGACAAATAATTATTGAAACGCTTCCTGAATATTGCAAAGAGAAAATATCATACAATGTTCCTTTTTTTTACGGCAACAAAGGAATATGTATTATTTGGCCATCAACCATACCCAGAGGAGGTATCCAAAAAGGAGTTCTTTTAGGTTTCTGGTATGGGAACAAATTAAATGATCGCGATCGATTTCTGTCACACGGAACCAACAAGCAAATCTTTTATAAGATCTACTACACGCCTGAAGAGATTGATGATGAGCCAATAAAAAAGCTTTTAAAAGAAGCGATCAAATTAGATAGCAGTTTCAAAAAAGCGTCTTAGGCTAAAAATACGTACCTGCCATTATCATGGAGATTATACGATGGTGGTTAGTGAATGAGTTAAATCGGTTCTGAAATGCGTTTATTCTCAAAAAGAAGTCCGAAAAGAATTCCGCCAAACAGGGAAAATAGTCCGGTAATCATTAAAAAGCCGCGGAACATCATCATTTTGCCAAATAATAAGAAATTATAAAGGTGAACAATCCTGTTGCCTTTTTTTCCCATACGATTGGTGATAATTTTTGCATGAAACGTTTCAATGTTTTGGTAAAAAAGTTCTGCATCCTTTTGGGATGAATCCAGTTCGAATATATTTTTCCTGACTGAGCTGTCTTCAATAAAGTTTGTATTGGTAATATATTGTTCTGCAACCAGATTTATACCAACAAAAGACACGAACAGAGAAAATGCATAACTAAGAAAAAAGACGCAGGCGGTTTTTCCTGCTATATGTAAGAAGTCTACAAACGGTACATTACCCTTGTCTGCAATACCCGTGTGTTTCTTCGTCATATAGTATATATAACACAAAGCCACCAACGCTATAACCAGCGCTATCAAAGCCATTTTCCCTTTTAACTCCATGTCAAACCCCATTTCAAAATATTCTACTGACGAAAGTATACCCAGCAGGCTGGTTACTATTGCCAATTGCATTTTAGGTAATAGCAGATTGTAGGAAAATAGTCTGAAAATAACTGAGGCCACCAGTATGGCGCAACCAGCTGAAAAGGCCAGGCCCATAGTTACTAACAGTAAAGTGGGAATCACTTCCATAGGTCCGCTTGTTCGCAATGGATAACCAACTGAGAAAGATAAACAACTTATAAATACTAACAGGGTAACCCATAAGGCTAGCCCGCCGCACCGTTTGTGCAACAAACGTTGCTGTAATTGAAAAATAAGTGCCCGAAAAATTGCCGACTTATCCAGAAAAAACTGGGTTATGCTATCGCTCAAATCCCGGTCGAGCTTATATGGTTTCATTTCCTTTAAAGCATTTCGCAGTTCCGGCTCCTCATTTATAAACCATACGTCACGTTTGCTACGCGTTTTAATAAAATATTTTGCATGTTCCCGATTGGTAATAAACCGGAGCCAATTTTCTCCGGCCACATCCAGGTTACTGATCGATAATGGATATTCCTGCTCAAAGATAGCTGCATTATAAAACTGGCTTTTCAGGCAAAGTCCATATATTAAACAGGAACGAAAGGCATCACGCGCCTTGTTAAAATACGATGAATACCTAAATACAGATCCTTCTTCCTCATCCTGTAAAAGTGCATCTAAAAAATGCAGAAACAATATTCGGCAGGAAAACCCCTCGTCGAATTGTTTACCTTCCCAGCCCCATTTTTTTCGTAAATTCCCTATCTTTTTTATATCGAATTGCCAACGTTTCTTCGCGTCATAATCCTTAATAGCTACACGGCAACGTAGAATAGCAGATAAGGAATCGGAATAGTCTTTTGTATTGTACCCGAAGAAAAAAAGCACCTCATCACGATCGTCATTCGGATTAAAATATAAAAAGGAAATTCCCTGATCGGAGAATACAACCCGAAAGGGAAATCTAAGCAGGTTATTATACCCCAAAAGCTCCAGGCTCTTATAGTAAAAAATGTTTCCCGATTGCGATTGGTCTAAAAAAAAGAGTTCCTGGTCGCCCCCCGTAAATTGATATTTTGTAACCGGCCCCACTGATTATTTTTTTAAGATGTATTTTTTTAAATCTGCAGCATGTTCTTTCTGATAGTTTGTCATAGAAGTATAATAATAGCTGATAATGTCGTTAAAGCTCATTTCTGCATTCCGGTAATTACTC
>CABHOW010000025.1 GCA_902168225.1 uncultured Flavihumibacter sp.
AAAAGGAACTTTAGTAGCTACTTTATCAATCAAGTCATTAGGAACAGGTATCTGTTTGATTTCTCCAGCTCTTTCAACCGTAAATTCGGTATTTTCCTGCATCAAAGCCGCGCGTACTTCACCAAAATCAGCGTAGTCCGTATTATTCACTTTAAGGATTTTGTCTCCACTTTTAAGTCCGATTTCCTGTGCTAATGGATAGGCATAGATACCCGCTTTGTTTACTTCGGCTTTTGAGTAATACTCATCACCCCACACAAATTTCACACCCCAGAATATCAATACCCCCAGAATAATATTGACGATAATACCCCCTAACATTACAAATAGACGCTGCCAGGCTGGTTTCGAACGAAACTCATCAGGCTGAGGTTCCGATGCCAGTTGAGAAGCATCTTTGGTTTCGTCAATCATGCCTGCAATATCTACATAACCACCCAATGGAAACCAACCTAAACCATATTCAGTGTCACCTTTTTTCTTTTTCCACAATGCAAAATTCAAGACATTAGGTAATGGGAAGAGGAAGTCGAAGAATATATAAAACTTATTTACCCGAATACCGAATATACGAGCAAAGATGAAGTGTCCAAACTCATGTAACCCGACCAGAATTGTTAAGGCAAGCAAAAGTTGCCCAATCATTGTTAATACTGCCATTAGAGAATTGAATAAATTTTAAAGATAATATATAGGTTATTTAGCCATAAAATATCCTGTTTTGCAAACGCAAATGCTTGGGTGTTCGTTCCATTTTCGCCAAATCCCACTTTCAACCTGCATAATATATGCCACTACTAACGAAAATACATTCAAAATTAGCATACTTATTAATGAAAAGAACGTTTTTTAATTAAAACTTTGTTAAACAAACAGCGAGTATCATATTTTAACACCCACAATAGAATTGCTGCATGAATCCGGTAAAGTACGATGTAATTATTATAGGCGGAGGCCCCATAGGGCTTGCGTGTGGTTTAGAGGCTCAGAATGCGGGCTTAACGTATGTAATTTTAGAAAAAGGGTGTCTGGTTAATTCTTTATATAACTATCCCGCTAACATGACTTTTTTCAGTACCTCTGAACGGCTGGAAATAGGAGAAGTGCCTTTTGTCTCTAACAATGCCAAACCTACACGCAATGAAGCGCTGGAGTATTATCGCAGGGTGGCTGCACATAAGCATCTGAATATAAGACTTTTTGAAGAGGTATTACAGGTTATGCCAAAAGACATGGGTGGATACGAGGTAATCAGTAAAAAGAACACCTATGAAACCGGCCATATTATTATAGCTTCAGGGTTTTACGATATTCCGCAGAAATTGGGTGTAAAGGGTGAAGACCTGCCTAAAGTAACGCACTATTATAAAGACCCGCATTTTTATGCTTTTCAAAAGGTATTAGTAGTAGGGGCAAATAACTCGGCAGTTGACGCAGCTTTAGAAACCTGGCGCAAAGGAGCAGATGTAACAATGGTTATCAGAAAAGGGGAGATTGGCAGAAGAGTAAAATACTGGGCAAAACCTGATATCGAGAACAGAATTAAAGAGGGGTCTATCAGGGCATTTTTTAATGCTGAAATTGCAGAAATCCGGGAAAACGAAGTTGACATACAAACACCTGACGGTATAGAGACGATTGAGAATGATTGGGTGATTTCTATGACAGGGTATCAACCTAACCTCGGATTCCTGAAAAAGATAGGCATTAATTTATCGGAAGATGAAATCATGAAGCCGGAGTATAATGATGATACAATGGAAACAAACTTAAAAAATGTGTATCTGGCAGGCGTAATCTGTGGTGGCATGGATACGCATAGTTTATTTATAGAGAACTCACGTGTGCACGCCTGGAAAATTATACAGAAGATACTACAAACCCCACAACTGGCTTAATTGTGGGGAGCTTATGGCTTGGGCACCTATTTGGGAAAAGAATATAAATCTCCATTTGTACCTTAAACACTATTGCAGCACTAACGAAATTGTCTTTGGCTGTTCTACAGCATAGTTGGTTACTTTTCCTAAGCCGGAATATTTTACTTTTTAACCTTTATTTTCCAGTAAGTATATTGCATTGCGGAGAGTCATTCCTTCTACATTAGGTACATCGGTAGTTTCATTTACTTTGCGCCATGCTATGCTGTTACCATTCTTAACAGCCGCCGCCCAACCTGCGTGACCTGGTACATTCAGTAAGCCTAATGTTTCTGCTACAGTTCTGAAATCTTCTGCATAACCGCTTTGTTCATGTGTTTCAATTTTCTGTACATTGCTGTTCTTGTTTTTAGCGGGATGAATCGCTACATCATAAGCAAAGACTTTATCAGCAATGGTACGGAACACCGGAGCGGCCACATCTCGGGCATATAGGTTTGTACCCTGTGGTTCATCAATAATTACTGCACAACTGTATTTAGGGTTATCAGCCGGGAAAAAACCGATGAAGGCCGTATAGTATTGACCTTGTACATAGCCGTTTTCTCTTTTTTGAGAAGTGCCCGTTTTTCCGGCTACTTTACAGAACCCGGTATTGATGTTTTTAGCAGTACCATTTTCAACTACGCCCTTCATCATTTCATGAACCATCTTAATGGTACGGTCTGAGCAAATCTGGCCACTTTCTTTTCGCCCTTCAAATCTTTCTATTACCCTGTCAGCTTCCTTTATTTCTTTTACAATAAAAGGTTGTACCCAGTGGCCGCCATTGGCAATGGCATTATAGAAAGTAAGCATTTGCAAAGGCGTCAGTCGGCTTTCATATCCTATCGACATCCAGGGGACAGTTGTTGAACTAAAAGTTGAGCTTTTACCCGTTATAATGAGAGGTTCTGTTTCACCTTTTAGCTGAAATCCGACGGGCTTGTCTAAATTGAAATTGCTCAGGTAAGCTACAAAATTATCGGCTTTAGAAAACCCAAAGTATTTTTTGACCAGAGTATAGATACCGATGTTGCACGAATGCTCAAATACTTGTCTGACAGTCTGATTACCATGCTCTTCCGAGCATTTCATTTC
>CABHOW010000026.1 GCA_902168225.1 uncultured Flavihumibacter sp.
TTCCAATCTCAAGCATCATTTCTTCAAACCCCACATTCTTGAGATCAAATTCATTTTTATGGGTCCAGGCTATTGCCGATTTTTTATTGGGCCGGGTTACAACAAACCCTTGTTTTCCTTCTGTTGTTTGTACCCGCTCGCCTTCCCAAAGCGTTTTTGTCTGGCCATCCATGGTAACTGTTACATGGCCGCGCAACAAGGTGGTATAGGAATCTTTCCCATGGCAGTTTACGGTAAATGCGGTTCCATATGCCTGTACCATTGCTTTGTTGATGAGCAGAACGACGAATGGCACATCGGGGTTGCTTTGTACGTCAAAATAGGCTTCGCCCCATAGCCCCACTGTTCTTTGCACACTATCAAATGGCACTGTAAAAACGATAGAAGAATTTTTATTTAGTGCAACCCGGCTACCATCGGGCAGCTGTAACTTAACCTGCTTATCGGCAGTCACTATTTTGATCGTACGCGGCTCATTACTTGTTGTTCCATCATTTTCTATTGTAAACATGGCGCCCTGGTTAAGAATGCTTGACCCGGGAAGATCTATCTTATCCCAATGAATATTTTCCAGTTTAACCTTTCCTTTATAAGGCAGGTCAAAATAACCATGGGCGGCATATTTTGCAGCCGAATCGGGAATAACCGATGTACGGTCTGAACGCTCTTCAGCCAGATTTGATTTATTTGGGGCAGGACTGGTAAATGTTAAAGACAATGCGGCCATCATTAAAACAGCGACAGACGTAAATAATGTTTGCCACCAATTTATTGGGATACTGGTTACCGGAATATATTTAACAAGATGGTCTTTTTTAAATTGCTCCCATGATTCGTCCGGATCAATATCATGCTGATACCAAAAACGCTCCCACACCTTATCCGGATCGGATAACTCCTCAAATTTTTCTCTTAAGACAGGAAATTCATCCATGTACTTATGGAGCAAGGCAAGCTCTTCAGGAGAAATATCCTCATGCATATATTTCAGCAGGAGTTGCGCCCCAGGATTGTTTGAAGTATCCATACTGTGAAATTTTATATATACAGATAAAGTTTGCGCCACCAATAAATATGTAACCAGATTACTTAACCAAAAGAATAAGATTTAATGGTTGGCAGACGATTATCAATTTTAAAATAAGGCTCTATACTAATACGGGGTGTGATCAATTATTACTACTTGCGTGGACAACTTTTTTTTAAAATAACAGCAGCTACTTAGGATTCCTGTATTCTTTGATCATTTTCCTTAAGTTTTCTTTTGCGGCCGTAAGCGTATTATTGACGGTATGAAAGGAGATATTAAGAAGCTCACTGATCTCCAGTGCGGTCTTTTTATTATAATAACGAAGTGATATAACTTCTTTCTGACGATCTGGCAATTTAGGTATAAACTTATTCATCAACTCTCTCTGTTTTTCGACATCTTCCGCTAATAATTCCTCAGATGCAAATTCAATATCCAACAACTGAAGCAGCTTTCCTTCCGCACTTTTTAAAAACCTTTGCTTAGTCCCTGCCTTTCGATAAAAATCAATAGCCTGGTTTCTTGCTATTTCTTTCAGCAATAATAATATTGATGGCAACTTCATCGATTGAATATCTCTATAACTACAGAGTATGAGAAAACTTTGGTGTGTAACATCTTTTGCATCCTCATCATCTTTCAGTATCTGGTACACAATCGCCTTTATAAGACGGTAGTATTTTTTGTAAGCCAGTTCCAGATTGTCCGGATTAGAGTAAAATTGTCCCATAGTTGAAGACACCTTTTTATTATAGTAATAACGTACAGCTAATAAGGAATAGCTATTCTCAAATAGAGAATTCTTTCCAATGCCTACCCAGTTTTTGATCATGATCAATAAATATTAATTTCCCGGCTTTTCCTATTTTTACGGCTAACAACCGATTCATGCAGCAGTTTATCCAATACGTATATTTAATATTAATTATCCTGGCCCTTGTAATGCTGGCTAACAGGCTGCGTCTTGCCTACCCCATTGTGTTGGTGTTGGGCGGACTGGCACTCAGCTTTACCTCAGCATTTTCACACGTTACCATAGCCCCCGAATCAGTATTTTTTATATTTCTGCCACCGCTGCTATACGAGGCTGCCTGGCAAACCTCCTGGAAGGAATTCTATAAATGGCGGCGGGTAATTATGAGTTTCGCCTTCCCTATTGTAATTCTTACATCTTGTGTAATAGCCTTTGTGTCATACGCCTGTATACCAGGTTTTACCCTGGCGCTGGGTTTTCTGCTGGGCGGCATTATTTCACCACCCGACGCCATTTCCGCCACCACCATTATGCGGAATGTTAAAGTACCCAAGTCCATGGTAAGCATTATTGAAGGTGAAAGCCTGCTCAACGATGCCTCATCACTTATTGTATTTCGCTTTGCCATGGCGGCTGTTATCACCGGGCAATTCCATTTTGGCGAGGCTGTGGGCAGTTTTTTCCTGGTAATTGTTATGGGCACCTTGATCGGTCTTGCATTTGGTTTCCTGTTTTATCTTATCAACCG
>CABHOW010000027.1 GCA_902168225.1 uncultured Flavihumibacter sp.
GCATATCTTTTTCTATACCAGCTTGCGTTAGACTGGTTTCAACTAATGCGTATTCCAGTAGGTCTTGCAGTTCCTGTTTCCAGGCTTGTAAAGACAGGTATTTAAAAAAGCGCTTAAAGGTTAAATAGGGATTGACATATTCCTTAAATGACAAAACGCGGGGGAAATAATCCCAATGAGTTTTTTTGATGTGCCATCCACAGAAAAGATTGGTATCAAACGAGCTTTCCTTTTTAATAACAAGCGGGAATGTCTTATTCGCCTTATTCATTAAGTAGGCAGCATTGATGACAGACTCCATCATTTTAAAATCATGTAACAGGTCACCCGGATTATTCTTTCTCCAAATACGTGAGGAGGTGGCAGCTGTCAACACAGACTTAATGCATTTTCGATAATAAACAATATCGGCAGAGAAGAAGAATTCTGCAATGACCTGATAAGGATCGCTTATCTTCTCTTTATACCAAAGAGAAGTTTGCAAATAGTCATTTGCTGATTTCATAAACTTAATGTTTTAGACTGTAGTATCAGTGGGTGTTAATGGAAAAGTGGTGGTTCGGCTATTATGTATCTCCATCAATTTCTTATTATAAAGCTTTTCTGCAACAAGCAGTAATTGATACACCCTTTTCTTTAAAAGATTAGCTATGTCTGTAGGTACAGAATAGTTTTCTTTATAGCGTGCATCTGAATAGGCTTTGTTGAGCAGGTTGAAAAGGGCGGTTTCTTCTTCCGTGAGACGGGGAAATATGAATGAGGGAACAAAGGAAAAATTTTCAATATGTGCTAATAACCGTGAAAGATTGTGGGTGGTTGACCGGTACCCGGTATATACCCGAAGCAGCGCCATGCAGGTGTGCTGAGTGGCCTGGTGTAAATCAAACAAGGCTTTTTCATTCCAGCCGTTGTCCAGGCAAAAGCAGGCAGTTTTATAAAACCGTTCTGCCGTCTGGAAACATTTGTTCCAGGTTGATTCTATTCTATTCTTTGTCTCTTCATATGAGGGAGCTGTCTGTGGCGCTAATAAGTCGCTATTATCAGCATTATACACCAGCACGGCTTTGTGATAAAGAGTAGTCAAAAAGCGGCTGCCTTTGGCTATTAAATCATTCACGGCATCCACAGATTGTACAACTGTAGTAACCTCACAATTCAACGGTGCTGCCAATTGATTAATTTGTTGTAGTATTTCATGGTCCTCCTGGTTGTTGTCGTTACGAGTTATAACCAAAAGATCAAACGTTGCTTTAATTCTTTCCTGTGTTTCGTGCCCTTCGGTAAAACAGCTCCAATCTTTATAGGAGGAAGTTCGGTAACCATAGCAAAGGATTTTTTCAGGATGTATGGCCCCGGCAATCTTCTGAACAAGTTGCGCTAATAAGGTTACCAGGCCTGGGGCTAGGTTATCAAATGTCGTTAGCATGCAGGTTAAAGGTTTGGTATTACAATAAAAACATATGCCTTGTAAAGGGGTACGATATTTATCGTTATTGAATACAAATTACCAGAAGCTTGTGCCGTACCGAACCAATTTAACTGGTGGACTACCAATATTTTATTGTATTTTACAAGAGATATAACGGTATAACACCAATGCCATAAATTCCATATATTTGAACCATGACAACTACTACTATGCCTGAAAAAGTACATCAAGGACGGGCCGTAAAACGTATACGGGAAATATTACAGGTAAAGCAGGAAACGCTGGCTAGTGAGCTTGGTATCAGTCAGCAAAGTGTTTCCTTACTGGAAACAAAAGAAACAATAGACCCTGAAACATTGGAGCAAATAGCAAAAACGCTAAAGGTTTCAGTAGAGGCTATTAAGAATTTTAATGAAGAAGCGGCTATTTATAATATTCAGAACAATTATGAGGGTTCTACCATTAATTCGAGTCCGGTCAATGCGACCCATTGTACTTTTAATCCCTTAGATAAGTATGTTGAGGTAGTTGAAAAGAATGAAAAGTTGTATGAAGCCTTGTTAAAATCAGAGCGTGAAAAGATTGCGATATTGGAAAAGATGTTGGAAGAGAAAAAGAAGAAGTAAAGTAAATGTTTTATGATATTGTTGAGCCACTTTGTATATGGGTGGCTTTTTTCATTACTCTAAATTACCTGACATTCAAACATTGTTTCTTTAACATTTTCATGTATGTAGAAATATGAATTTAAATATGATGCGATCCCTACTTTTTGCTTCTGTATTATTTATAACAATATCCTGCCAACGGAACAAATCAAACTCAAATGAGTCTTTACTAACATTTGAAAAAGCAGAAGTAGAAATCTTGTCATTATTAAAAAGCCCCAACCCGCAAAATATCAGTTTAACGCCTGGTTTAAAAAGTGATACGACCTTCAAACTAGCAATGCTGATTAGTTCATATGATGCACAGGCGCTTGCCGTCATACTGGAAGGCTTGAAACCCACAGCTCCATTACCACTGGATCTTTTAGAAGATGCAATTAAGAAATTTGGATATCAAGTGCAGGAAGTAGTTATTGATAGTTTAAAAAACAACTATTATACAGCTAAAATTATTTGTTATACTGACGAGAAGACGGTATCGTTGAAGGCAAGACCGGTTGATGCTGTAGCAATAGCATCAAAATTTAATGCAGCGATTTTCGTAAATAGTTCTTTAC
>CABHOW010000028.1 GCA_902168225.1 uncultured Flavihumibacter sp.
ATATTAACCACTAGAACAGGAACACCAAAAAGGTGATGCATGAGATAAACCAGAAAAGGCGCAAGTATTGAAAAACTACAAAAAAGGAAAAGCGATGAAATGCTACTTTTCTGGGGATCACTGATTGGTGCTCCGTTATAAGTGGTTCCGAGCCTTGCTCAAAACATTTACTAACCTGCTGTAGAAACAGCAGGTCTTGCGTGTTCGCGGTAACAATAACGAGCCTGCTCTTACTATAGAAATAGTAGGATTGGGTTACCGTGTTACCCTATCAATTCTATATAGTAGCTTCAATCAAACAAAAACTCAGATGGTAAGGCATAGTAAAAGAGAAGTTCCATGTAGTATTCATGTTCCATATCTTTTCCATCTTCTATGTCCTGTATCACACATGCAGGTATCTCTGTGTCCAAAGAAATAATTTCAATACTTCTGCCAATAGATTCTCTATGCTTTCGGAGCTTCTCGCCAGCGTGTTTGGATATTTTATTCTTATCACTATTCATACAAATTCCTTATTTAGGTATTAATCAATTCCAATAATTTTGAAATATCATCAGCCGTCCTGAAGAAATAGCCAATAATTTTAACCCCTTCACATCGCTTTAAAGTTACCAGGGAACTATACTGCGTTGACACTATTACTTTAATATCCGGATAATGATCATTTATCCATTTTACAGTATTCACAGTTTCAGGTTGCATTGACTTAATGCTTACTACTGCAACAGATGGACAATATTCAAGGATCATTTTATCAATGCTCTCAAAATCATGCTTAACGCATTTCCCAGTCTTAATTCCTTTTCTGAAAATGTAGTTAGCAGCTACACCCCAATAGACGGGATCGTCATCAACAAAACACACCATTGGTAACATTTAGAATGAAGAAATCAAGGAAGAACCAGATGGTAACTGAGGCTACCACCCGGTTCTTAGGTGCCGTCACTGGACAATGAAATGATACAGAGGGATAATTACATCAAGATGTGCTTGGTGTTTTCACATGATGTACACGTTTAATGTCAATTAGGATTAGCCAGTTCCCTAGTTGTCTCAGAGGTTGGCACCAGTAAGTGGAGATCAAGCAGCAGAAATGAAAAAGGTGCAGGATACTCAACTTACCGCTACCGAAGGTCTACCACGACCCTGAACGCAAGTAAGCGAGCACCCGCACCAGTGGCACAGGCACCTCGACCTTACAAGCCTTGCATTCATAAATAAGTGGTAGTTTTCAGTAGCAAGACAGTAAAAGCCGGTGCTTCAATATTTTTGAAGACCGCAAAAATACAATTTCTTATTCATCGTTTATATATAACATAAAGTCAATATGTTTTTCATTATCTTCACTCAAAATTGGCTTTTTACCTTGAAATAATGTATTTATTTGAGTAGTTTTACCCTTGCATCAAAATAGTCTTAAACAACTTTGTCGTATGAAATATTCGGAAGAAACTTTCCCTTTTACGGTACTGGAAAACAAAACCATTGGCAGAAATATTACTAACTATAGAAAAGTCCGGGAAATTAAGGCTGCCGACTTAGCCAAGCAACTTGGAATGAAAGAAGCGACCTATACGAAATATGAAAGAGGTGAAACTGCCATAACCGTAGAATTCATACAAAATGTTGCCCAGATCTTGAAGATCGATCCTTTGATGCTTCTCTCCATTTCTCCTTCTAACTTCATCGAAAATGTTTCCAATTCTCCAATAGCGATACACGGTTATTCGTATTACCAAACCACGAATGAACAACAAACCCAGGCAATGATAAAATTGCTGGAAGGAGTTATGAAGCTTAATGAAAAGCTCGTCGAATTATTAAGCAAGCAGGGGTAATGAGCGATAAAGTTGTCAGAAATAAATACTCCAAAGCCATTTCATCTTTAAGCATGGATAAAGATGATTTGAAAAGACTTTTACTATTACTCCAAGAACGGGCTAATGCAGCTTGGGAATTCGAAAATAAAAAACTGGATGCGCTACCGGATGAAAACTACGACAAGGAGCTGGCTAGAGTTAATTTAAAGGCGTGCTCAGTCCTAAAAGTTACTGTACAAGGAAAAAACAATAAAGAGCTATTTGGCTCAATTGATGATGTTTTCAGTTCTCTTTCTTTCCCTGAAAAAGTCTTAGGGGTATATGTGCATAGTGAGATGCCATATAGGTCACTTTATAATTATTCCCTAGAAAACCATTTTGAATTATTTATTGATTTCCACCAACCAAAAGTTTTTGACCTATCCTTTCAGCCAAGTCTAAAAACTCCAAACAATTCTGAATTTAAGGTAGAAGGATCGGACAGTACCTGGGTGAATGGAGTTTTTAAGGAAATTGAATCTGAGCTCAAAGAACATGAATCGAAATTTAAAACTATTCACAAAGGCGGTGTCTATGATTTTCTTGTTTGGTTTTTAGGGATACCATTGGGTTTTTACACTTGTCATGAACTATCTGAATGGGCTGAAGGTTCTTTTTCTAGTCTTTTTATAAGAAGTGCCTTTTATGTTTATGTGCTCTTTTTATGCTTGTTTTTAGTTCGAATATTGTTCCAGTATATTCGTTGGGTATACCCGATGATAGAATACAAAAGTAAAAACGGTCGTTCGATTAAGCATCAAGCAGCTTTGTATTCAATTATTATTGGCATTATTGGTAAGATCGTTTGGGATGTTTGCATTAAACTTTTCTCTTCCCAATAATTTCTGTCTCTTATACACATCTCCGAGCCCACGAGACAGGCAGAAATCTCGTATG
>CABHOW010000029.1 GCA_902168225.1 uncultured Flavihumibacter sp.
ATAAGAGACAGTTTGCATACAAAGCACTGCAGACAGAAGACAAAATTGGAACCATGTTGCCCTGCAATGTAATTGTTCAGGAAAAGGAGTCAGGGAAAGTAGAAGTTTCAGCCGTGGACCCTATCGCTTCTATGCAGGCAATAGAAAATCCCGGTTTGAAAGATATTGCTGAACAGGTACGGGAAAAATTGAAACTGGTTATTGATTTTATTTAATAACTTTTTTACAATGAAAAAGCTTAATGAATTAATGCAGGAAATAATCCTGCTAACGACAAAAATTGAAACCGACTATCCAGAATTATATCGTTACCTTGACGAAACCCCATTAGTAATTTGTGATACTGAAGAAAAGGCAATATGCCTGGCTGATATGGAGAAATATCTTGAATCCCTGAAAGAACAGCTTGAACATCATATAGTAACACATATAGGCCAGTCTAACATGCCATCCTAAATTACTATGAATCAATTGCCTTATGGAGGCAGGATTGTATTCAATTACATGGAAAGTTCGAGGATTTGATTACCTTGCATTACAGATATGAAAATTATTGCTTCAATAATGGCTTTTGTTGTGTTGTTCCTTTCCGTGGAACCGGCTTTAGCATTATTGAAGAAAAAACAATCAACTGAATGTTGTGGCGGAGGTTGCCACAAAACGGGTAATGAACAGAAACAGGAACCATCAGGCGACAATAATTCCCAAAACAATAATTGTAACCCTTTTCAATCATGCGCAAGCAATATTTGCAGCTTCACAGTAACTTCTTCTTTTTTCAGTATTAAGGAGTCTCAATTTTATTCAAATAACTTTACTCTCTTTTCCGAAAACTTCCTCTCACAATTTGCACCTGACTTTTGGCAACCGCCTAAGATAGTTTAATGAATTTCCTTAACTGATGCTTTGCATCTTTTATGCTATAGTTTATACTAAAGCGTATGTATTATTCATTAACATAAAAGTCATTTCAATGAAATCAAAATATTTCAGTGCAATGGCGTTGCTGTTTGCAATGTCGTTCACAATTGCACAGGTTAGTTGTGCCCAAACACCTAACCCACAATCAAAAACTTCAAATCCTAACGATACAACTGTTACTGTAAAAGTATCAGGCATAACCTGTTCGGGCGATTTAAAAATGATTGCCGACAATGTAGAGAAAATGAATGGCGTAAGCAGTTGTAAGCAAGTGGGTAAAATGTCAACTTCCACAAGCTTTGAAGTGAAATTTGATGGCACAAAAATATCTTATTCAGAACTAGTAAAAGCTATTGAAGGTACGGCAAGCTGCGACCACCCCGACCAGCGGCCATATAAGGTAAAGGCAAAAAATTAAATTCATTAACAAACAGTATCGGCACAGGTGTGAACATGCCTGTGCCAATATCTAAACTCAGTCAAATGAAAAAATTATTCATTTGCTTGTGCTTGTTAATGTTTTATTCATTTTCCTATGCACAAGCTGATAAACTTCCACATGTACTCATTAAAAGGATTAGTGGTACTAAACTGTATGCTTCGGAATTAACAAACAAAAACAAACCTGTTTTAATTGCTTTCTGGGCTACCTGGTGCAAATTCTGTTTGGCAGAGCTTTCGGCAATTTCATCCCAATACCAATTATGGAAAGACTCAACCGGTATAAAACTGGTTGCTATTTCTACAGATGAAGGAGTAACAGAAGAATACATCAAAAGCTTTACAGAACGCCGCAATTGGCCTTTTGAAATCTATTGGGATTATAAAAAAGCTGTCAAAAAATCGCTTGGTATAGAGGAAATTCCTCACCTCTTGTTAGTTGATAACGGAGGTAGAATCATTTGGCAGAAAATTGGCTTCAACCCAGGTGATGAAACAATCATTTTCATAAAGCTTAAAGAGCTTTTACCAACTCAAAAAAATTAAGAGATGAAGGTACTATATATAATAATTGCAAAAATTTTTATGATGCCAGGCATTTCAGCCGCACAATCACTCAAAGGCAAAGTTGTAACTGAAAACAATAAACCACTTGCAGGCGCAAGTGTACATTGGTTAGATTTACCCAATGGAACTATTACCGACAGTCTTGGAATATTTGAGCTGCAATTTTCAAAAAACACAGTCAAAAAACTAGTCGTTAGTTATGTTGGTTACCGGTCTGACACTATTGCAATCAACAATGAAGAAGCAGTGGAAATCAGGCTTGCGGAGGGTAAGCAATTAGGTGAAGTTATAGTAACTGGAAAACGACCCGGGATTTATATTTCAGAAATCAGCCCCATAAAAATCGAAGTAATAACGAAAGTGGAATTAAAAAAAGCCGCCTGCTGCGATTTGGCCGGTTGTTTTGAAACACAGGCGTCAGTTCAGCCACAAACTACCAATGTAATTACCAACTCTAAAGAATTACGAATACTTGGTTTATCCGGTGTTTACAACCAGGTACTGATTGACGGGATGCCGATGATACAGGGACTTTCTTATACTTATGGCATCAGCAGCATACCGGGTACACTGGTTGACAATATTTATATTTCTAAAGGAGCAAACTCTGTGATACAGGGTTTTGAAAGCATAAGCGGTCAAATAAACGTAGAAACAAAAGAGCCTGATAACACCGATAAGCTTCTGTTGAATTTGTATGCAAATAGTTTTTTGGAAAAACATCTGAATGCCAACTATTCATTTAAATATAAGAAATGGAGTAGCCTTGCAGCATTTCATACAGTCCAGCCTGCCAACAGGATTGACAGGGATAATGATAAGTTTATGGACCTCCCCTTGCTTACCAGGTATATGATTTCAAACAAATGGAAATATGGAAATGACAGGGATTGGGGTTGGAGTTCCAGGATTGGTATCCGTTATCTGAATGAACAAAGAATTGGCGGGCAAACAAATTTTAATATCAATACAGATAAAGGCACTACAAATGCTTACGGCCAAACTGTAAATATTCAGCAACCTGAGTTATGGACAAAAACCAGTTATCGTTTCAACGATAAGCATAAAATCACATTCATTGGGTCATCATTTTATCAAAATCAGCACTCATTTTTTGGTACTACAAAATACGCAGCCAGTCAAACAAATATTTATGCTAACCTGCAGTATGAATTATTGTACAAAGAAAAACACATACTAAAAACAGGTATAAGTTACAGGCATCTTTCTCTGAATGAGGATATTTCTTTTACAGCAAATCCATTAAACAGAACCTTTGCAGGGAGATATCAAAGAATAGAAAATATCCCTGGTATTTTCGCCGAAAATACATTTAACTGGAAAGGTGATAAGTTGGTTTGGATTACAGGCATTCGTGCAGATTTTCATAACCAGTTCGGTACTTATATCACTCCAAGAACTTTACTTAAATATGAAATAAAAGAAGGTTCAACCTTCAGGGCATCTGTAGGTACTGGATGGAGAACCGTAAATTTGTTTAGTGAAAACATTGGTTTACTGGTAAGTTCAAGAGATATAGTTTTTACAGAACAGTTAAGGCCGGAAAGAGCTGTAAACTTTGGTGCAAACTTTACACAGAAGTTTGATAGTAAAAATATTGAAGGATACATCAGTATTGATTATTACCGAACCCAATTTCAAAATCAGATTTTTCCTGATTATGATACCAGCCCATCTAAAGCAATCATTTCTAATTTTACTGGCAAATCAATTTCTGATGGTTTCCAGGTTGAAGCGTATTCAAAGTTTTTCAGTCGCTTTGAAGCCAAAGCAGCTTATGTGTATTTAGATGTGTACCGTAACGTAAATGGCAGTAAAATTATTCTGCCCTTTAACCCGGCACATAAAGTTCTCTCAACTTTTTCTTATAAGCCTTTAACCGATAAATGGCATTTCGACGCTAACATACACTGGTATGGCATACAGCAATTACCTAACACCTCTGCAAATCCTGCAGACTATCAAAGGCCAAATCAGTCAAGACCTTTCACACTTGTGAATGCTCAGTTCACTAAAAATTGGAAGCAGGTTGAAGTGTATGCAGGTTGTGAAAATATCTTTGATTTTAGGCAGCAGCAACCAATTAATAGCTGGCAAAATCCTTTCAGCTCTTACTTCGACACTTCATCGGTTTGGGGACCAACAAGGGGCAGGGAATTGTATATTGGCATACGGTATAAAATTATGTCTGATTAAAATATGCGTAATGTAATAATAGCAATACAGCAAGATACGAGTCCATGTATAGAGAGTAATTCGCAGATTTTTTTGGTATACGGTTGAATTAGATAAATGAAGGGCTACAACTTTGCCCCAACGGATACAAAGAAAGTTCTGCCATCGGCGGGTAGTGCCCCCGGTCCCGGATAACCGCCTGCCCTGCGGGTGAAATATCGCTCGTCCAACAGATTGTTGATACCGGCTTTAAGATTCAAGCCTTTTAAAAATTTGTAGGTAGCCGTTAGATCCGTAACGGTGTAAGCAGGTATGCGTCCTGTATTGCCATTTGTAGACGGCTCAACGGTATTATTGGCGTCACTGAAGCTTGCTCCAACACTACTGACTTGCACTGTTACTAAAAGTCCTTTATAACCGCCCGTTAGCCCACCCCTAAAAATATTGATCGGTGCATTTTCTACCTGCTTCCCCTTTGTACTCGCATCTTTATGGTCGCCGCTATATCGGGCATTTGTATATCCATAACTGCCAAAGATAATTAAGTCAATAGCTTGGCTCTTGTCAAAAGCCCGAATGGCATTTAATTCCACATATCCTTCAAACCCTTTGCTTGTACTACTGCCTACATTGGTAATCAATCGATAGCTAGGTGTTCCGCTAACAGAAATGGTACCCACCCGGTTATCGTACTGCAAGTAAAACCCACTTATATCAAACTGTAGAAAATCTTTTAGTTTGCCACGGTAACCCAAATCAATATTGTAGCCCTTGGCATCTTTTAAGTCAGGGTCAACCACATCGGTTGTTGGTGGTGCTTGTAGATTGGCGAACTGGATGGGGCGATAAGCTTGCGCAATATTGGCATAGAGCTTGGTAGATTGGGTGATTTGGTATTCTGTTCCCAAACCGGTGAGTATAAAACTTCTATCTCTTGAAATATTTTGCAAGGTTATTTCGGTGCCACCGGATGTATATCCATTGCGACCAGCAGACGAACCTTTCAGCCATTCATACCTGATTCCCGGTATTATCATCCACCGATCTGCGATACGGAAAATATGCTCCACAAATAGGGCAGCGTTACTGGATGTAAACATAATATCACGGGGATAATTGCCGCTGATCGCAATATCATATCCAGTGCCTGTTGTGCCCTTACCATCGGCCTGTCTAGTAGTAGTACCGGTATATAAACGGACGCCCATGGATACCGTGTTTTTCATTTTGCCAATTGAATAATCCGTGATAAAGCGGCTTTCAACACCATAGTTTCGATATTTGTCCAAATTGACCAATCTGTTGTTGTACTGAACTGTCGCAGGGTTAATGCTGTCTTTGGTGGTAATGGATTGCAAAAAACCAACACTATTTCTGTCGCCAACGGTACCAAATAATTTTGTATTCCAACGGGTGTTGTTATTGAACTGATAGTTGGCGATAATTGCCGGTGTTGTCCAAGTGATGTCAAACCAATTGCGGCTGCGTAAACTTTGCCCAGCATCTTGTTGTATTTGCATGTCGGTTAAACCACCCGGCTGCTGGCTGCGGATATGTGAACGCATGATTTCTGCCGTTAATGAAAATTTTGGCGTGACCTGATAACTTACCGTGGCATAGCCCGCGTTGGTAAAATAGCGGCTGTTTGCTCTCCACCCGTCTGCGTTGCGGTGGTCAAAAAATGTATAATAATGAATATTCCCTTTTTTACCCCCTATGGCATTATAGCTATTGAATAGTCCGTTGCTACCAACTGTTTGTTGTGTTTCAAATTCCACCGGTTTGTTTGTTTCACTTCCATTGCGAAGAATATAATTTACCAGCCCCCCAAATTGAGGGCCGTATTGTAAAGCAGCTTGACCTCTTACAATCTCTATTCTTTGCACCGCTTGTAGTTGCGGGTTATAGTAGGCTTCGGGATAACCAAAGGGATCGGCCGCAATATCATATCCATTTTGTCTCACATTGAACTCCCAACTTCTATTGGGGCTGAGCCCACGGGCGGCGATGCCAATCTGGATACCGCTGGGGTCGCTTTCCCAAATATGGATGCCGGGTACTTTGGCCAGCACCTGCCGCATATTGTTTGTTACGACATTGCCTTGCACATTATCAAGTACAATCAACGCATTTTTTTTGCCCGCATAAATATTTGTGCCAACGATCTCCGGCATTTGTTGATAGTCGCTTTTACTGCTTTTACCAACTACCGTAATATCTGGCAGATTTTTCACAGCCATAGTGTCTATTCTATGTTTTTTAATTTGGGCATTGGCTATATGGATGGTGAGTAATAGCATACCAACAATTATTCCTATTTTACACATGGTGTTTGTTTGAGCAGCAAAACTCTCCACAAATCATGCAGCTCAGTTATGCAATGAGGAAATAGAATTATGAAAAGCGGAAAAATAATAAAGCCAGATCCTATAAAAACTAAAAAATGAAAATCACCAACTGTCAGATAAAGTACTAGCTATTCGAGATCATATGTAATTCATCGTGCATATAAAACTTGTTGTAACAATACTAATTGGTCGGCATGTTTATCAGGGTTATTTAGTTTTAACTTTCGAAGGTTTTGCAGCTTCCACTGAATATTTGAGAAATGTTCGATATTGTATATCGACCAATCTGCTTCAAGGTTTTTAAAACTTAGGAGAAATTTTTTATCACTATCTGTTAAGTTTTTATGAATGGCTTGTATTAAATCAACTCTAGTTTGTTCATATACGGCATAAGTAAAATTTTTATTTGTCATTCCTTCAAATTGGGTTGCTATGGCTTGCGCTTGATCTTTCCAATTGGGTGCCAATAATTCGTGAATTGGTCGACTATGTCCACAGAGATAAAATATAAACCCTTCTTTTATAGCTTGGGTAATACCTCCGTTGTTTAAAAGATACTGTACGTCAATAAATCCCTCGGATGCTGTCTATCCAAAGCTGCACATATTTTGCCACCGAAAATTTGCCCTTCTGGTAACACCTGCATCGAAACAAATGCATCAAATTCTTCTTGAGCGCGATTGCATAGCTCCATTACTACCGGCAAGTTTAAACTCCCTCGCCCCGTTAAGTTTACTTCTACTTTAACAGATACCCCCTTATCGGTTATTAGTAATTTAGCGGTGTCTTTGTTGTGTTGAATAATAACTGATGGTAGGATTTTTTTAAGGCTTCCCTCTATTCTTTGCAGGGAAGTATTTATTGCCATGCGCGAATGCTCATAACTGTCTATTGGTAAATAAGTAAGGTCAATATCTACCGATAATCTAGGCATATCGCGGATAAACAGGTTGATGGCTGTGCCTCCATGTAATGCAAAACAATCTTCCTTTTCAATTTCGGGGATAACTGACAACAAAAGTTGTACCTGTTTTCTATAGATTTCTTTGATCATTTTCTTCCAATTCTTTTGATACAGTTATTTGGTATTTAGAATTATATGCGCCATCCTTAACGATACTTCTTTTCCCTTTACCCAAATCTATTTTTTCTAGGTCTAAGTGTTGTAACCAACTGTGATTTGCTTTTTCTGCAAGGTAAAGAAATAACCTTTTTACTTTTATCGAGGTACAGGCTTCCAATAGTTTTTGAACAACTATTGGTCGCACTTTATTGATGCTTTCCATAAACTGAAAACATTCTACTAAATCTTGCTCGTCCGGTACTAGGTATAAGCATTCCATGATGGCTCTGGTTTCATTGGATATTTGTATAGAAAATTTTTTTAGTGATATGTTGGTCAAACCCATTTCTGTTGGAAGGAAACTAGTGGCATGATAATTTATTGTAGTACCCCAATCAGTTGACGTAAACCAACTGGGTAGCTTTTCTTTTCCTCCTCCAAATAGTGTTACAAGTTTCTGTGAAAATTCTAAATAATGTGATAGACCCAACATTCCCAATGCTGTTTTGCCGCCCGGATGTATAGACATGCCTGATTGATATTGGAGTGCGTGTATTCCACCCTCATAAGTGACATTGTCGTACATACGTATCAGTGCTCCCGGCGCCAGCGATTCTAACCAATTACTTTTTTTATACCTTTTTTTGTAAGTCTAAGCTATAGCCCTGTTCCCTTAGCCAAAAAGATTGCATCACCGTTCCCTGTGGTTGTGAAGCTAATAGTTGGTTTATTTTTGATCTTTTTTCGGTACTCATAGTACCAAATTACGACTTTTTTTAAACTATTTTATAGTAATAGTTTATTTTTATTGCATTTTAGGTACTTGTAGTACCAATTTTTAACCTTTTTTAAACTAATAACGCTAGATAAAGGGCAATGGGTTACTTGCTTTTATGGATTGTTGATGTAGGTTGTGGTTGGATTGATCCATCGTATTTCTGTGCTAATTGTTCTATAGTTGTTGTATTGCTTCAATCAGGTGTATAATCCCTGTCTAAAGTCCAGAAACATTTTACACTATCATTTAATGATGTTCTGTGATTTTTTTTCGTATGTATAATTCACCTGTCCCTTACAGATAAATATACAATACTAGCCCGATGTACATGCAGCGGTTCCGTTCAATCCCACACTTGCGAGATTGGTGCAGCGCACCCATCGAAGTCTTAGTTGTTAGGCGTTTGTACCTTCTAATTTTTATAGTCGTACGGAAAATATGTTTGCCATTTCCAAGGTGTAAATGTGTCGCCAATTAATGTTTCCAAAAGTTCTTTAAAAATTAATTCTCCATTGGCACTGTTTGTCATTATGATTATTGAAATTCCTTTGTCAATAAAGTTAATGTTATAATTTCTCCAAGCGTCGTCGTGCCCTTCTTTGAAAAAAGCTCGTCCATATTTACATTTTAAAAGCCCCCAGCCAAGTCCATAAGATAAGTCTATGGCTTTGTTTTCTGTTGTAGTTTCTTCTGTTATTGTTGGGAACTGAACTTTTGAATATATTTTAATTTGAGAAGATAGCATTTCAGTATACAATTCGTTGCTTAACCCTTTTTGTTGCATTACAAACGCTATAAATTTTGAATAGTCAGCAATTGTCGTTACCAATGAACCACTTGCAACAGGGGTAGTTCGTTTTTTCTTTGGATTTAGATCACCATTTTCCAAATGCCCAATTGCATAATTGTTGTCAAATTCCTTATGCCAAATATAACCTGTCCTTTTCATGCCAATTGGATTAAACACTTTCTCAATGGTTAAATCCTCAACTGTTTTGCCGGTAATTTCTTCTTCTACTAATTGTAAAAGTTTTAAGGCTTCTCCTGAATAAGCATATTTCGTACCCGGCGTAAAATAAATTCTTATAACTCCAAGTGTATCTTCACTTCCATTTGTTGGGTGAACCCATCTTACATTAGGAAGTCCAGTTGTATGACTTAAACACATTCTTGCTGTAATCATCTTCCATCTGTCGTCGGATTTGAGGTCTGAAAAATACTCGTACTCAGAAATTGGTTTACTTAAATACTTGTAGAGTGGTTTATCTAAATCAATTGTTTTTTCTTGCACTAGTTTCATGGTTAGGTAAGCAAAGACAGCTTTACTGAAAGATGCACCATACATGACCGTAGCAGTATCTAATAACTCATTTTTAGGCTTGTTTTTATATCCATAGGATTTTATGAAAACTGTTTTTTTATTATTTAGGATTGCTAAGCCTAACCCTTGAACATTAGCCGTGTCCATTAAACGTTTAAGGGTTTTATCAATTTGTTCCTCTGCTATTTTACTTCCGTCAAGTCTTATAACCTGCTTTTTTTGGGCATAGGTAAACATACAGGTACATAACAAAATGGGTAAAAACTTAAACGCTATCTTCATGTTTATATTTTAAAAAATGAATGGTTAATGGATAAAAAGGCAGCTTATTTTTAATAACAAGAATACCTGAGTAAACAGGGAGGAGGATGATATGTACAATTGGAATAATCGGAAAAAGAAATACAAAAAATGCAAGCTGTTCGATGGTAAAATATAAAACGATTGCCACAAACAAGTATATCAACCAGCTAATTTGGAAATTAATTACTTTTTGTGCATGATTATTCCAGGTATCGCTTGTTTGCCTTTTATAGAGCCATAAAAATAGTGGTGCAAGAATATTGCCTAAAGGAAATACACAGCCCACCAAAGCAGAAAAATGCAGTATGCTTAATTGACGAGGAGATTTTTCGTTTTTCAAGCTAATTTGAGTAGAAGCGGTTAAGTCTTCAATCTTCACACCCAATGAATCAGCAAGGCAGCCAAGTGTATAGAGCTGTGGTTTTACCTCATTTTTCTCAATACGTTGCAGGGTTCTAATGTTTATACCCGCTTTTTCAGCCAATTTATCTTGACTGAGCCCCTGTAGTTTCCTTTGCGTTATCAGTTTTTCTGATGAAAAGTTTAAGTCCATGCTTGTGCAAACTTACAATGATGGCACGTGTTATTTACTGGCATTTTAACGACATCCTTACGACATTTTATACAGAAATCAGGGATTTGCCGCTATTCTTGGATATAAGCAGGTTGGGAGGCGTAGTCCTTTGTTGCTACAAACAAAAAAGCTTTTACTTGTATTGGTTAACACTTTTTCTGATAATTGATACAATATTAGGCATATTGTCAGTTTGAATTTGCCAGTGTAACGCATAGGATTAGGATACCGGTCGATCTAAATATTAAGCACTTCGTTTTATTTCGGTTAACTTGTTATGCCAAAGTAGCACCTATAAGGCAATATTTCATGAATCAGCACAATACCAGCACCCTAATCAAAAATATCAACATTGTGAATGAGGGAAAAATAATTATTGCTGATGTGTTGATTGAAAATGGGGTGATTCAGAAAATTGGAAAAATTCATGATGGTAATAAGGGACATGCGATTGACGGAACAGGTAAATATTTGTTGCCCGGCATCATTGACGCACAAGTACATTTTCGAGAACCCGGGCTCACCCATAAGGGTGACCTGTATTCGGAAAGTAAAGCGGCCATTGCAGGTGGGGTAACTTCTTTTATTGATATGCCCAATACCATTCCCAATGTGTTAACCCTTGAGCTACTACAAGAAAAATATACAATCGCGGCCGAACAGTCTTTGGCGAATTTCGGATTTTTCTTAGGCGTCAATGGCGAGAACCTTGATGAAGTCATTCAACTGGACAACAGCAAGCTCTTAGGCGTTTCTGATGATGGATTGTATTTTACCAAGAAGAGAAACCTACTCGCGGATAATCCTTTGATTATGGAAAAACTTTTTGCCAACTGTAAAACCATTATTGCCATCCATGCCGAGAAAGAACAGATAGTTGAAGCCAATGAGCATGTTTTTCGAGAAAAGTATGGTGAAAATGTACCGATTGAATTTCATCCACTAATCAGGAGTGAAGAGGCTTGTTATGAAGCAACCAAAGAAGCCATTGAATTGGCGAATAAGTACAAAGCTAGATTACATATTCTTCATCTGTCAACAGCAAAAGAAACAGCGTTGTTTCGAAATGATATTCCTATAGCACAAAAAAATATTACCACTGAGGTGACGGTTCAACACTTGTGGTTTTCCGATAAAGACTATCATCGCTTGGGTACTTTGATTAAATGGAACCCTGCGATAAAAACCCAAAAAGATCAAATGGGGCTTTTAAAGGCGCTACTTGATGATCGAATTGATATCATTACAACAGATCATGCGCCACATTTATTGGAAGAAAAAGAACAACCTTATTTTCAATCTATGTCTGGTGGCCCCATGGTACAACACTCCTTAAATATTATGTTAGAGTTATATAAGCAAGGGTTGATTTCACTGGAAAAAATCGTTGAGAAAATGTGCCATAATCCGGCAATATTATATCGAATTAAAAACCGTGGATTTATTAGAGAAGGCTATTTTGCCGACTTAGCCATTGTTGATTTGGATGCAAGCTGGGTCGTATCAAAAGAGAATATTTTATACAAATGTGCTTGGTCGCCTTTAGAGGGAATGCGGTTTCATTCCAGAGTTACCCATAGTTTTGTTAACGGGAATTTGGTATATGAGAATGGGGTTTTCAATGAGGAAGAAAGAGGGGAGGCGTTAACCATGATTGATAAAGATTAGAAAACTATCGCAGCAATAAAAATTGCCGGATAGTTTATTGGAGGGGGTAGTAAATATTGCTTTACGGGAATATTATTTTTTATTAGCAAGTTTCAAAACTTCTTGCCCTAAGTAGGTCTTTTGTATTTCTAGCGATAAATACTGGTACATATCCCAAAAATCAGTTTTTGTGCATTTATCTTGAATGGTACACAGGTTGGGTAATAAGGCACCTGCGGGGGTATGACCATATTTTTTCACAGATGATTTCAATAATTTAATTCGCTCTTTCATCAAATCATCCACTATTTCTCTGAGGATTGCGGTATTTGCAGCATCATTTGCCTTTGCCAGTGATGCAATCACTTGATTGATTTTATAGCTGCGATAACCGATTTGTTGATCCTCCTTGTACCATTCTTTCCATTGTTCATCTATATCAGATCCCGAAATGGTTATGCTATCGAATACCGGCTTCCCACCGGATACCGTTATTTTTCGGTTATCTAAAAGTATGTCTGCTAGCTTATTTAATTTCCCCTCATACAAATAGGCGTGAAAAGCATCATCAACCCTTCCTTGTAAAATAAATCTTTCATTCTTTACCAACGCATAATCAATTGTCTTTCTTTTTCCCCCATTAATGAGGTAAATTGTAGCATGATCTGGTAAGCCTTTGATATGTCCATTGATCTCATAACCAGTTTGCGCAAATATTGGATTGTAAGCGATCAAAACCAATATTAGGCGTAAATGTTTCATAGAGGAGGGCGACTGCAAGCATACTGTATGCTTCTATTCATCGACTATTAAAGTTAAGCAATATTTTGATGATTGGATCAAATTGTAGGTAAGGGTAGTAAATCAATCCTCCCGTCTTTTAGTAAGGGATGGGATTTAGCAATATTTACTAGTTGGTAGTATTGTTGTATTGCATTATTGCGCATAATAGCAGGAGAGTCTATTGCGCCGCCATCTGCTGCATTTTGAAAATTACCATTGCCAGTACAAAAAAAAGTTCCTTTAGAATTAGTCCATACGATGAAAAAGATTTTCGAACTAGAATTTTGTAAGATGCGTTCAGGGTCAATGGTAATAATGTTGTTCATGTATATTATAAGCTGTGTTGTCTGTAAAAATAAGGGAATAGATTGGTAACTCATACCCCGTGGTTGTAGCGTTAAAAATCGTTTTATTATTAATTATTTAAAACTAATACTATGGGTAAAATGCAATGGGCAACTTGTTTTGAGTGTTTGGAGCTGCAACATGGTTGTTGAATTGATCTAATTGGATATTTAGAAGCAGGTGTGCTAAAAAAATGGCTGGTTGAGATAAGTAACGATTTTTAATGAGTATATCCGTACATGTGGGTATCCCATAAAATACAATGGTATTGAGGATATCGTCCATTTTAGCCCTTTCGAAGATGCGTGAAATAATAAATCGCTTGTCTTTCTCCAAGTTTAATTTGTATGGATCGGTATCCCAGAATGCATAAGCACCCAAATCAGCGGCGGTATGGACGGTAACAGACATCTCTGTAAAGGTACGATATCGTATTGATGGTATGCGTGGAAGGATGCCTTTTTTTGGAAATGCTTAGCAAAGAAAATTGTTTAACCCTTGCCTTTTGATGTTTTCTAATTCAAAAGATAAATTTGTACATTGAAGAAAAATTATTGAAACTAACCCGAAAAGGATAAAGGTTATTGTAGGAGACTATGCACTTGCAAGCGTGTTAAAGTTCGACTCTTTTATCTTTGGTTGATCATCTATCTAAATGAATTTGAAAGATATTGCTAAATAGGTATGAAATAATAGAAATAAGTGAATGATTTAATTTAAAAAAATATTGCCATGAAAAAACTTAATGAACTTATGCAGCAAATAATCCTGCTTACTACCAAAATTGAAACAGAGTATCCGGAATTATACCGCTATCTAGATGAAACTCCGTTAATAATTTCTGATGGTAAAGAAGCGCAAATATGCCTCGCAGATTTGGAGAAATACCTTGAAACCTTAAAAGGCCAACTTGAGCATTATATAGACACACATAAAAACCAATCTAATGTATCATCCTAAAGTTTTATAAATAAATTGTGTGTAATAAAAGGGGCAAGATTTTTTAGAATCTTATTTTTTATTGACCAATTTTAAGACTTCTTGCCCCAAATATGTTTTTTGCATTTCAGGAGATCAGGAATTGTACATGTCGAAAAAGTCAACCTTGGAGCGTTTATCTTGAGTAGTGCACAAATTTGGTAATACTGCACTAGCAGGGGAGTTTCCATATTTTTTGACGGATAGTTTTAATAAGTTGATACGATCTTTTAACAACTCTTCTGTAATTTCCCGAAGTATTGCGATGCTTGCGGAATCGCTGGGTTTGTTCAAAGAGTTTATCACTTGATTTAATTGATAGCTTCGATAACCGATTCTTTGATCTTCCTTGTACCACTCTTTCCATTGTTCATCTATAGCTGAACCCGAAATGGTGATACTATCATAAAAAGGCTTTTCACCCAATACTGTAATTTTTCGATTGTCGAGTAGGATGTCTGCGAGCTTATTGGATTTTCCTTCATACAAATATGTATGAAATGCGTCATCGACCCTTCCTTGTAAAACAAATCTTTCGTTCTTTACCAACGCAGAATCAATTGTCTTTCTTTTTCCACCATTGATGAGGTAAATCTTTGTATTGTCTAATAAGCCTTTAATATGCCCCTGAATCTCATAGCTGTATTGAGCACTTACTGAATTAAAAAAAATGAAGCCGACTATCTGTAGCAGACGTTTCATAGTAAGATTTTTATTTTCTACATGGAGAAAGCCCGTCAATATTGATTTGAAAAGAGGTTTTATTTAACCTATCAGTTATCTTGTTTTTACTAAATAATATACAAAGACCAGCGTAACTAGAAAAGTGGTACAAATCATAAACAGTGAATAAAAATTAGTAATGTTAATACCTCTGCCGTATTGTAGGATAGCTAATTGTGGTTGGCTTTTTATGCTAGATTCGAAACGACTTTTTACCATCATACGGTACTCGATAAAAATCAGAAAGATTAAATTCGATAACGGGATTAATATGGCAAATACAGAAAGGGAACTAATTTTGGAAAGTGCAAAGTAGCGGCGATGAGTATATTATTGAATGTAAACAATTTGTCGTGAATTCTATCGAAATGCTTCAATATATTTTTCAATCCATCTTCTTCGATTTTTGTCATGCGGGCTTCAATTTCATTAGATTCTTTTTCCATTCTTTCTAACTCCTGTAGTGTGTTCATTTGGTAAACTTTATGATAACTTTAATATAGCAATAAAGACAAATAAATGCAAGTAAGAAAGTTACTTAAGTTCAGCGATTTAAATACCAATCAAAAAATTTGAATACTTCTGCGCGGGGGTACAAATGATCTTGGTGCTCCCTACCTGTTTCCAATTGGGCTGCATTTGGAATAGCATTGTTTGCTAGTTGTTCCTTGTAGTTGCCATATAGTTTTGCGGCAACCTGAAATTTATCGGTTTTTGCATACCCAGGAATTCGCCCAATTTTTCTTAACTCAGCTACCACATCGTCGCAATATGAAAACAGTTTTCCTGTATAAACAAAGTGTAGTAACAACCAGATTTCAAAACAAGGGTTATTCTCTAGTACGATTAAGCCAGCTTCTTCTACTTTTTTTTTAGTTAACTGGTACTCCGCATACTTATTGTCTTGATGGATTTTGTCTAGATCAATGAGTGCATATACTTTATCATATTCACCAATGATTTGCATAGCCCTTTCGAGGACACCAGTATATGAACCCAGTTTCCGAGGATAATCAGGAAATATCGCAAGATTATCAGGACGGTCTGTATCACGGACATTCGCGAAATAAATTCTTTCTGTCTGACCATCGCCTACTATTGCAACCTATTGTCTACACCTTCGAAAATGAGTTCTACTCATTATCCCCATTTATGGTGATGAAAGGGGAACCGATATTGGGTTTGGCTCCCAATTTTCCAGCACGATAAGCTTTGATCAGGCTCGCATCTTTCCGTAAGGTAGTGCTATCAAATTCTTGTGCGGAATATAATACTGATGATCCATCCTTTTGTTTTTCACTGAACCAAAGCGCATCCCTTCGCAAGAAATCAGTATTGTCAAGTAAGGAAAGATTATGCGTGGTGATGAGTAATTGTGAGTTATCTGAATTAAGTAAAAATACTTGCAGGAAATAAATCATCAAATCAGCATGAAGGGAGGTTTCGAGTTCATCGATACAGAGTAGATGTGAACCGTGCGCAAGTTTGAAGATTAATCCTCCAAGTCCAAAAAAACGTTTTGTGCCACTACTCTCTGCGTGTATGGGCAGCATATAGTTTCTATCACCTTCGAAAGAGTGTACAAAATCGATCTTACGCTCACCAAGCCACCCATAAAATTTGTTTTCCTTACTACTTGGTATAACTTTAAATAGGCTTCTTTTAATTTCTGAAAACCTAAGTTTAAGGTCAAGGGGGAAAGCATCCTCTTGTTGCACAGGAACGAGATTTGTTTCATCTTCAACTTGCACTTTAGATATCTGCCGATCGGCTTTATTCATAAATTCATCCAACCATGACTGAGCAAACCGATCCTGATGAACAAGCTCGGCAGTAAACTCTGTTAGGTTATTGGATGAATTGATCATACCGAGAAGATATTTTGTAAACCAGCGATTCAGCGCTTCAAGTTCCGGGATATCAATATTTGTTTTTGTAAAAGCTCCTAACAGGGTATTGTTTTGCAGAACATGGCTTTCAAGAAGCTCTTTTTTATTTGCTGCTACAGATAGGCTGCTGCTGAATTTAATCTTCGATATCCTTTTTTCCTGATCTGTTGAACGTGTAAACAATTCAGTGGGTTTGGCGGAGCGATACACATTCATGATTTCTTCTAGGATTGATTCACGGGTGAATATCACTTCATATACATACCTCAACTTATCCATATAAAATGACAGCTCGAATCGGGAAGGCTGTTCGTATGGGTTATCACAAAAAAGGAATGGCTCGAAATTGAGTAATGATCCTTTCGTATCCATTGGCTCTAACAACAATTTTCGCAGGAATTCAAAGGCTTTAAGTACAGTTGTTTTACCGGATGCGTTGGCCCCGTATATATAAGCTAGTTTGAGTAGTTTTTTGCCATCCGGCATCACTGCCACGTAGTCCTCGCGTTCCTTAATATCAACTGCCTCGAAGTTAATTTCGGCCATTTCACGCAACGGACCAAAATTGTCTATTTGTAAATAGTGTATCATTATTATTACGAATTTCGCATTTTTCTCTCAAAAATGGTAAAAATATTTTGAATATAATAAAATAATTCCCTAATTTTACATAGCTATTGAAATTTTGGCATAAGTCTATATATTCTTAAATGGCTGGAGATCTTTGTTTTGGGGCATTTGCATAGTCTGGTTGTTGCAGCAGTTTCTTTTTTTATCATTTTTATAAATAAGTTTAGTATGAGAAAACTGCTTCAGCACCTATTGGTTCATTTATTAGTAGGCATTGGCTTAGCATATGCAGGACAATTATTGTTACAGTTTGTTGGTGGGACTGCTTTTTCCGGTGGAGTATGCAGCAACGATCAAACTTGTGATGCTTTAAAATAAGATTTAAGGTCAGGGAAAAAGCAGCGGTTCGAATCCGCGCCCCACCGCATTGAACTGTAGGTATACCAACCTACAGTTTTTTTTACGCTATTACATAGGTGATCGAGAAAACGCCGTGTGTGGGAAAACTTTTGAATTCGAGCAATAAGCATTAAATTTACTGTATGGAAGAAAAGCTAGTAAATATTGATCCTAAACGAGTAGGTCTTATTGTAGCGAACTATGTACGTGCCAGAGCGATAAAGTTCGGCACATTTATCACCTACGAAGAAAACGGGAAGGTAATCCGTGAAAATCCTCGTACAGGGGAGAAGATAGTTTTGCTTGATCGGTTAGCAAAGCGTGAGTAATACATACCTTATATATTCTTGGCAGGGCAAATGGATCGGAAAAAATAACTTGGTATAATTCACAAGTAGAAGCGAAAAATATTTATCCAACTGTTGCTTTTATAAGTATTGATTATATTGTTTTGCAGAAATTTGGGGGCTATAGTCCTGCAAATCTTTTACTCGGAGAACAGATTGCAAGAGAGCGGATATTTCTTAGCTACCTTCAACCTTTATTATAGGAAAGGCAGCTACTTTGCTAGTATTATTTATAATCTTGAAGTTGTTCCAAAACAATAGGGTTCAATTTTTTTTTATGAGTAAAAATATATTTTTATTTTTTATACTTTTTACGAATGGCTTGAAAATTTATGCTCAAAGTAATGGTGAAATCGATATTTATAAAAGAGTCATTGAAATTGATTCAATCACTAGCAGAGCTTGCTTTGATAAAAGTTGCTCTGAAGTTCCCATAAAAGGAGAGGACAAACTCTTAGGATTTTATAGTGGGGAGGCAGCTGTTAACCAAAAAAAAAAT
>CABHOW010000030.1 GCA_902168225.1 uncultured Flavihumibacter sp.
GTTCATTACCTTTGCCGTCCTGAAAAAAATAGAAAATGGCAAATCATTCGGCTACCAAAAAAGACGTAAGACAAGCAGCGAAGCGTCGCGATACTAACCGTTATTACGGAAAAACAACCCGTAATGCAATTCGTGATTTAAAAGCCGGCACCGATGTAAAGGCTTATGATGAAGCACTTCCTAACGTTATTTCTATGATAGATAAGTTAGCAAAGAGAGGTATCATTCATAAAAATAAAGCTGCTAATCTTAAAAGCAAACTTTCAAAGAAAACTGTGGTTGCTTAACTATAGTAATTGAAAAATACTAAAAAGCCGGCTATGCCGGCTTTTTTTATTGCGCAGTTGGCTAACTATTAATAGTTGGAAACATGATCGTAAAACGGTTCATTTTATTAGCAGGGGTTTGATAATGAATTTTACCACCATGTATGGTAACAATCCGATGTATAATAGACAGGCCTAATCCAAATCCTTTTTTACCGTGTGCATTGGCTCCTCGAAAAAATGGTATCATTAATTTTTCTACTTCTAATGGACTGAGCCTAGTTCCGTTGTTATCAATATGTATAACTAATTGTTGTTTACTGGGAATAATAGAAATTTTAGCAGTCCGATCAGTAGAATATTTATAGGCATTCTTTATCAAATTCATAAATACAGAACGTATCAGAGAATCGCTGCCTTTAATGATAAGCCAACTATCTTGTTCCGGAATAGTTTCAAATTCAATACTCACCTGTAAATCGGGCATGTTTTTTTGGGCAATTTCAACCACTTCATACAATAATTCATCTACCCTAATGGCGGGCCAGTCATCTTGAAAATCTAGTTTTTCATATTGAGAAATCAACAATAAAGAATTCGTTAGTTCAATCATTTGTTGTTGATCTTCTCGTAAAGATTCCAGTATTTTCTTATACTCTTCTATGGTATGCTGATTATGCAATGCAGACTCTGTTTGCGATAACATTACGGCAAGTGGTGTTCTTAATTCATGTGATGCATGCTGTACGAAGTTTTTTTGGAAAAAAAAGGCTTTCCGTAACCGTTCGAGCATGGCATTGAAATTCTTGGCAATTTGACTGATTTCATCCTTGGAAGAAGGTACATCGATTCTCTCTGATAAGTTTTGCTCTGTTGTTCTTTTCATTTGCAAGCTCAATCTTACCAAGGGTTTTAAAGCCTCATTCACAAAAAGAAAAGAAATTATAGCAGTTAAAAAAAGGCTTCCTATAAAAACACTTCCCAAGATCACTGTTAATGTTTTTAATTTTCGAAATCCTACCTTATCATACCCGGATGTATACACATAATTAGCTGATTCCGGGAAATAGATAATAACATGCTGCACATCTTCCGCATCGATATATCGATAGATCGTATTTTTTTTATTGAATTTAGATTTATCTATAGGCAGTGTATTAATTTTTAAAGAGTCGGGCATTTTAAAAACCACCCTGCCTAACGTATCTACAATAAATAATTTTTCATTTACTAAGGTCTTGTCATGAACTTCCTGAATGAACTTAGCAGGCAGCGGTTCCTTATCGCCTTTGATTTCTGAAAAAATAGTATATACTTCAGACCCCTCTATAAAAATCCTATTGAAGTAATCTTCCTCTCGATAACTACTATACAACACATAAATAAATGCGGAGGAAATGGCCAGAATAACCGCCACAAAACTGGTGAACAACAGCGCAAAACGAAGTTTTATATTTATCGACCTCATTTAATATAATAACCGAAACCTGGCTTAGTATGTATCAGTTTTTTACTGAATGGTTTATCTACTTTATTTCTTAGAAAACTAATATAAACTTCTATCGTATTCGTACCCGTATCAAAACTTAAGTCCCATACTTTTTCCAGTATCTCTTGTTTGGAAATTACCCGGTCTCTATTTTTTGCCAATAAAACTAATAACGTAAACTCTTTAGCGGTTAAGTTGATACTTACCCCTTCACGCATTATCGTTTTAGTTTTGAAATCAATAGTTAATCCCTCTATTTCAATATTATCATCAACCTGTATTTGATCTGTTCTTTTGAGTAATACTTTAATGCGAGCGAATAGTTCATCGAAATGAAAGGGCTTTACTAAATAATCATCAGCTCCTATATCAAAAGCGTGTATTTTATCTCGAATCTCGCCCATTGCCGTAAGCATTAATATGGGTACCTTTTTATTGGATGCCCTAAATTCTTTACAAAGTGTTAAACCACTTTTATAAGGAAGGTTAATATCTAATATGATCAATGCATAATCATTGGCATCAAAAAGAATGGTTGCCTGATTACCATCCATGGCAAGGTCAACCCCATAGCCCACCCTAATTAATTCTTCCTGAATAATTTTCGCAAGCTTAATTTCATCCTCAATTAATAAAATCTTAAATAGCTTTTCCATGATATAATTCCTATTCGAAAATGTAGGCTTTTGTTTGGAAAGATAATAAATTCTGCTATATGTTTATAGTTACCTTTCATTGAATTAGTAATCTTTGAATCCTTTTAAAAAGATTTACCTTCGTGGCCATGAACCAGAAGATACTCATACTTGATTTCGGGAGTCAATATACCCAACTTATTGCACGAGCAGTTAGAGAGGCGAATGTATACTGTGAAATCATTCCTTATCATAAAGATTTTGTGATCGATAATAGCCTAAAAGGTATTATTCTGAGCGGATCTCCCTTTAGCGTAAATGAAGAAAAAGCCCCTGAAGTACCCATACAAGCGTATATTTCTAAAGTTCCTGTTTTAGGAGTTTGTTATGGTGCGCAACTCACTGCTAAGGTTTTTGGTGGTAAAGTAGATAAGTCTAATAAAAGGGAGTATGGCAGAGCTATCCTTACCATTCAACAAATGGATGCCCTATTTCATAATGTACCCGGCACTTCTCAGGTATGGATGAGCCATAGTGATTCTATCACCACTTTACCTGCTCATTTTTCCGTTTTAGCAACAACCGAAAGTATCCCTATAGCCGCTTTTAAAAGTAATGATGATACCCTTTTCCCCCTATATGGTTTACAATTTCATCCGGAAGTATATCATTCTACAGAAGGCAAAAAGATCATTTCTAATTTTCTTACAGAAATATGTGGCTGTGCAGCCGATTGGACCCCCAACTCATTTATAGAGGAAACCGTAGCCCAGCTTAAGGAAACAATTGGGGATAGGCAGGTGATCATGGCTTTAAGTGGTGGAGTAGACAGTACAGTTGCGGCAACCCTTATAGCTAAAGCAATTGGAAACAGACTACACGGCATTTTTGTGGATAATGGGGTGTTGAGAAAAGATGAATTTCAACAAGTTTTAGAGATTTATACATCACTTCATCTTAATGTTAAAGGTGTAAATGCTAAAGAGCGTTTTTATTCTGCTTTAAAAGATAAAACCGAACCGGAGGCCAAGCGAAAAACAATTGGGAAATTATTTATTGATGTTTTTCAAGAAGAAGCTGCTGCACTTACCAATATCTCTTTTTTGGGGCAGGGAACCATCTATCCTGATGTGATCGAAAGTGTTAGTGTGCATGGTCCTTCTCAAACTATTAAATCGCATCATAATGTTGGCGGTTTACCCGATACCATGCATTTAGCACTTGTAGAACCTTTGCGATTTTTATTTAAAGATGAAGTTCGTAAAGTAGGGCTAGCATTAGGTATACCTGCCGACCTCATCAATCGACATCCTTTTCCCGGACCGGGTTTAGCCATTCGTATATTGGGTGAAGTGAATGCCGAGAAAGTGGATCTGTTACAAAAAGCAGATGCTATTTATATCAACGCTTTGAAAAAAACAGGACTATACGAAAAAGTGTGGCAGGCCGGTACGATCTTGTTACCTGTAAAAAGTGTGGGTGTAATGGGTGATGAACGTACCTATGAGTTTACGGTTGCATTAAGAGCCGTAACTTCAGTAGATGGTATGACAGCCGATTGGGCACATTTACCCTATGAATTCTTAGCCGATGTATCCAATGAAATTATCAATAATGTTCGTGGTATTAACAGGGTTGTGTACGATATTAGCAGTAAGCCACCGGCAACCATTGAATGGGAATAATACACATATATGTTCAAAAGAATAGTAACCCTTTTTCTATGCACACTCTTTTTAGGGAGTGGATTATACGCGCAAACAAAAAAATGGAAAGTACTGGTATTCGCGCCCATATATCTTGATTCTGCCTTTGATGGGAACACTTATAAACTGGGTAATACCAATTTACCCCGACATATTTTACCGGGCCTTGATTTTTATAATGGCATTATGCTGGCAGTAGATTCGCTTAATAAAGAGAATCAACCCTTAGATATTTATTTCTATGATACAAAAAGTATTAATGAGCCCATAGATATTATCCTGGATAAAGCAGAAGTAAAAGACGCTTCACTGATAATTGCTGCCTTTAATAATCGGAATGAAATAAAGGACATTGCCGAATTTGCATTACAAAAGAAAATTCCACTTATTTCCATGACCTACCCAAATGATGGTGGGGTTATTGCGAATCCTTTTTTTGCATTGGTAAACCCTACCTTAAAAACACATATAGAAGCTATCTACAATTACTTAGGTCGGGTGCATCCAACTGAACAAATAGTTTTTTTCCGAAGAGCCGGTAGTACAGAAGATATGATTGCAGGTATCATGAACGATCTTAATAAGAATACCCAAAAGCTACCATTAAAAATAAAAACGGTCGTATTACCGGATTCATTTTCAACGATACAAGTACTTAACAACCTGGATAGTAACAAACAAAATATTATTGTTTGCGGTACGCTCAATGAAATATTTGGTACTAATCTTATAAAAGCTATCAGCAGTAACAAAAGATATAAAGCCACTATCATTGGTTCTCCAACCTGGGATGCTTTGAAAGATATCGGCAGAGATGCGGATATCATTTATACAACTCCTTATAATTACCAGCGTACCGATAAAACAGCTATTGCTATTGCTAATAATTATAGAAATATTTATGCAGGGCGCCCCAGCGATATGGTTTTTAAAGCTTTTGAAGCTTTATACCGCTTCGGGAAATTATTAGTACGCTATGGTAATA
>CABHOW010000031.1 GCA_902168225.1 uncultured Flavihumibacter sp.
GCATCATGGTGCTGCATTGGCTACTAATCCTGCAACAACGGCCGGTATAGACGGACAACTTTTCGTATTCTTTATTATGGTAGTTGCTGCCGCAGAAGTAAGTGTTGGGCTCGCTATTATTGTAATGATGTATCGCAATACCCATTCTGTTGACATTAATTTCTTGAATAGGTTGAAAAACTAATATTTGGTATGAGTAAAATTGTTTTTTTGGTTCCATTGCTTCCTTTACTAGGATTCCTGATCAACGGGTTAGGTCGAAAATCCTTGTCGAAACAAGCAACTGCTATTATCGGCTCGGGTGTTATTCTAGGTTCTTTTTTACTCTCTTGCTATTTATTCAGTTTAGTACCTGCCGGCAATGGGGTTGTGAAGTTGTTCAACTTTATCAGCGTCAATGATTTTACTATTCCATTCTCCTTTCAGGTAGATCAGTTATCCGTATTATTCTTACTTATTATCACAGGAATTGGTTTTCTTATTCATGTATATTCTGCTGCTTATATGAAAGAGGAAACAGCAGATCACTATGCCCGTTATTTTGCGTATCTCAATCTCTTCGTTTTCTCCATGTTGTTATTGGTAATGGGTAGCAACTATGTAATCATGTTTATTGGGTGGGAAGGAGTTGGCTTATGTTCTTACTTACTTATTGGTTATTGGTTTAAAAATGCAAATTATAATTATGCTGCCAAGAAAGCTTTTATCATGAACCGGATCGGGGATCTTGGTTTCTTATTAGCCGTGTTTTGGATTTTATATAAACTGGGTACTGTTGAGTATAATGAAGTATTTGCAGGTATAGCTTCTCTTAGTAAGACCGACATTGCTTCTATTACTTTATTACTCTTTGTAGGTGCCATGGGTAAGAGTGCACAAATACCATTATATACCTGGTTGCCGGATGCAATGGCAGGTCCTACTCCGGTATCAGCACTTATACATGCTGCAACCATGGTAACGGCAGGTATTTATATGATTGCCAGAAGTAATATTTTATATACAATGGCACCTGCCACACAAACAGTAGTGGCTATAATAGGTTTGGCAACAGCTATTTTCGCTGCAAGCATTGCGCTCAAACAAAATGATATAAAGAAGGTACTGGCTTATTCAACAGTAAGCCAACTAGGTTATATGTTTTTAGGCTTAGGCGTAGGAGCTTACACAGGAGCAGTGTTTCATGTAATAACACATGCTTTCTTTAAAGCGCTTTTATTCTTAGGGTCAGGTTCTGTTATTCATGCCATGCATCATGAACAAGATATTCGCAAGATGGGTAATCTTAAAAAATATTTGCCGGTTACCCATATCACATTTTTAATCGCTTGTTTAGCGATCGCAGGTATTCCTCCTTTCTCCGGCTTCTTTTCTAAAGATGAAATTTTAGCTGCCGCATTTGTTCATAACCCTATTTACTATTTTATAGGTGTTGGCGGAGCATTGATGACCGCGTTTTATATGTTCCGTTTATATGCACTTACTTTCCTGGGAAATTTCAGAGGCACGCATGAGCAAGAGCATCATCTTCATGAAAGCCCTTCTGCGATAACAATACCGCTTATTGTTTTAGCTATATTATCTGTAGTAGGTGGCTTTATTGGAATTCCGGAAGTTTTTGCAGCAAATAGCCATTGGCTGGAACATTATTTATCTCCCATATTTGCTGCATCTACAGCTTTGGTAGAGCCACATCATCTTAGTCATAGTCAGGAGTATGCAATGATGGGAATTGTAACTGCAATAATTATTGCTATTATTCTTTTCGCGGTGAATAGATTTAAGAAAGGTATAGGAGATACCGGAGAAGCCAAAGGGATTGGTAAAGTTTTGGAAAACAAATGGTATATCGACGAGCTATATGATGCCATAATCGTGAACCCATTAAATAGTTTAGGAGGATTTTTGAAAAATGTAGTGGAGAAAAGCGGTATAGACGGAGTGGTAAATGGTATTGGTAAGCTGGTAGCATATGGATCCCGACAATTACGCTTGGTGCAAAGCGGACAAGTAGCAAACTACCTACTTATTATGATCTTATCGATGGTGATATTTTTTATTATTTGGTTTAACGATTTGCATATCATGCGTTTTATCAATAAATTATTTTAACTCATTTAAGTAACAAGATATAATGTTAGTTCTACTTCTTTTATTGATACCATTGATTACCGGTTTGGGATTATTTGCGTTGAAAAACGACGGGCAAATAAAAACTATTTCATTGCTTTCAGCTACAGTTACCGTTATTGTTGCTTTGTTAGTAGTGTTTACTAAAGCTACCATCATTTACGATGTACCATGGATGCCTACTATTGGCGCCAGGTTTACCTTACAGGCAGATGGGATGGCAAAAATACTTTGTTTGTTAACAGCGATTGCCTATCCATTAATATTTGTGGCAGTGTATGCCCGCCAATATAAAAACAGTCAGGCTTTTTATGGGTTAATGTTGCTAACGCAAGTTGGACTTACGGGTGTTTTTTTGGCTGCTGATGCTTTATTATTTTATTTCTTCTGGGAGCTAGCCTTGATACCGGTATATTTTTTATCTTCTATTTGGGGTGGGGAGAAGCGTATTGCCGTCACATTTAAATTCTTCATATACACTTTTGTTGGTTCTCTTTTAATGCTTACAGGTTTATTATATGTTTACTTCCATACAGCAGATCAAAGTTTTGCATGGCAGTCATTTAAAGGAGTTTCATTGAGTGGTAAAGAACAAGCTACTGTTTTTGCTTTGTTATTTATTGCATTTGCCATTAAGATGCCCATATTTCCATTACATACCTGGCAGCCCGACGCCTATGAGCAGTCGCCCACGGCTGTTACCATGGTGTTAAGTGCCATTATGGTTAAAATGGGTATTTATGCAGTATTAAGATGGTTAATACCGGTTGTACCAGTGGCTGCGTCACAACATGCGCACCTTGTTATTACTCTATCTGTTATAGGAATGGTTTATGCTTCTTTAATTGCTATTAAGCAAGATGATATAAAGAGATTGATTGCTTATTCCTCTATTGCACATATTGGCCTGATGAGTGCTGCTATGTTCACCAATAATGCTGCTGCCACATCCGGAGTAATGATACAAATGTTTAATCATGGTATCAATGTACTTGGATTATGGATTATTGCCGAAGTGATAGAACAGCAATTGGGAACACGTAAGTTGAGTGAACTTGGGGGGTTGGCACAAAAAGCACCTGTAATGGCGATACTGTTGGTAGTACTGGCTTTAGCGAATATTGCATTACCATTAACGAATGCTTTTGTAGGTGAGTTTTTAATGTTCAATGGGTTATTCCATTATAACATATGGTTAATGGCAATAGCCGGTACCAGTATTATTCTTGCTGCTGTGTACACTTTGAATATGGTGCAGAAAATAATATATGGAGAGCTTGGTACTACTACAGTAAATGCCAAAGATATTACCGGTAATGTGAAATTAGTATTGGTACTTATTGTACTAATGATTGTGGTATTCGGTATTTTACCGCAACATTTAATTGAATTAGTAAAATGATAAAACGGGCAAAGCCTGCTTATAAGATATGAATGCAATAATTTTTTCTGCTGTTTTAGGGGTACTGCTTATGTTTAGTGGTATTTTCTTTTCGAAGAAGTCGGCAATCACTGCAACAGCAGTAGTTTCATTATTGGTATTATTATTTGTAAATGTAGCCGAAACGTATAGCTGGTTTACCATAACAGTCGATACAAAAAACCTATTAAGCTTTACTAAATTCGGGTTATTTTTCAACTCTATATTAATTACGGCAACACTTATTTTCGTTTTATTGAGTGGGAAAGAGATAGAAAATACAAGTGTAAATACCGCCGAATATTATGCCCTTATTATGTTTGCGCTCTGCGGTATAAGTATTCTTACTGCATTCAATGGGCTACTCATGTTATTCTTAGGTATAGAGATCATGTCGATCCCACTTTATATCCTTACCGGTGCAGATAAAAGAAATTTGAAAAGTAATGAGGCGGCGTTAAAATATTTTTTGATGGGGTCTTTCTCTACGGGTATCATGCTTATGGGTATTGCCTTGGTGTATGGTGCTACGGGCAATTTTGATTTGGTATCGGTTATGAATAAACCGGGATCTGCTGGAGTTGAAATCCCCTCTTTTCTAAAATCTGCCGGTTATATTTTATTATTCGCTGCAATGTGTTTTAAAGTATCTGCAGCACCTTTTCATTTTTGGACACCCGATGTATACGATGGTGCACCTAGTGTGTTTACTTCTTTTATGGCAACGATTGTAAAGGCGGCAGGGTTCTTTGCCTTTATTCATTTATTTGAGAGCAATGCTCCCTTACTAGGGCCGAGCTGGAAAATATTGGTGTCATTTGTAACGATAGCTACTTTATTAGTGGGTAATATCACGGCAGTATTTCAGCAGAGTATTAAGCGTATGCTCGCTTATTCCAGTATAGCGCAAGCAGGGTTTATGTTATTGGCTTTGTTCTCGAATAACGACTTAGCCAGAGAAGGTATTATACTCTATGCGGTAGCATATTGTATGGCAACCATTGGTTTCTTCGCGGTATTAATAAAAGTGAAAGACTATACATTTGAAGGGTTTAATGGCCTTGGAAAGAAGGAACCTATTCTTGCTTTTGCTGCTACGGTATTCTTACTGTCTTTAGCAGGTATTCCTTTAACAGCAGGCTTTTTCGCGAAATACTATATGTTAGCTTCTGTTATTAAATCGGGCGGTGCTTTATGGTTAGTGATAACAGCCGTTTTATTTGCAGCTGTGAGTGTTTATTATTATTTCAAAGTTATACAAGCAATGTATTTCAAAGAGGGCAACCCTGAAGTAGCTGCAGGCTCTGCTATATATCGGTATCTACTGGTTTTCTTAGCTGCAGCCGTAATATTAATTGGCGTTCTTCCTTCTATAGTGCTCAATTGGTTCTATTTTTAACCACTCTTCATATTTTAGGGGCTTAGGGATAGCCAAAAGGCTTTAGGACTTTACCTTTACCTAAATTGGTTTAATTCATATGACCTTGCTCGACTCATTTTTGTTAGCCTGGAGAACAGTCCGCAGTAATAAATTACGAGCGGGTATCACCGTTGCTATCATTGCTTTTGGTATTATGGCTTTGATAGGTATTATCACAGCTATTGAAGCTATGAATCAAAGCTTAAGAGAGAGCTTCTCTTCAATGGGTGCCAATGCTTTTAATATTCGCTATAAAGAATCTAGAGTGGGCGGGCCCAATAATAGGGGCGATGTTACTAAAACGAAAAGAGGTTTGAAAGTTAAGAAGTCGAATTTAGGAAAACCTTTCCGTTTAGAAGACGCCAATCTTTTTAAAGAAAATTATCATTTTCCCGGTTCTGCTGTTAGTATTTATCGAAGAGGGCCAGGTGCACAGGAATTACATTATCAAGATAAAAAAACGAACCCACAAATTACAGTTTGGGGTGGTGATGAAAATTATTTACCTGTTAATGGTTACAATATTGATGTAGGTAGAAATTTAAATGCCTTGGATGTTCAAAGTGGGAGAAGTGTGTGTTTATTAGGAAGCAATGTAGCCGGTAAATTATTCGGGAGTCGCCCGGAAAAATGTATAGATAAGGTCATTAAAATAGGAGGAGCGCCTTATAGGGTTGTAGGTCTTTTAAAAGCAAAAGGCTCAAGTGCGATGTTGCGCCAAGATGATATGGTGCTTACTTCTTATACGAATGTGAAAAGATTTACCAATGCTAGCCCATCTTATCTTTTAGGGGTTATTGTGAACGATGTTAAACAGTTACCGGTAGCTACAGATGAAGCCACCTCTGTATTTAGAGCCGTGCGTAAATTAGAGCCAACAGAAGAAAATAATTTTGTAATTGAGAAGAGCGACAAGTTTGCGGAGTTATTTATAGGCTTCTTAAGCAGTATTACGGGAGCTGCCAGTGCTATCGGTTTGATCACCCTTATTGGGGCCGCTATTGGTTTAATGAATATTATGTTGGTGGCTGTGAATGAAAGAACCAAAGAAGTAGGATTAATTAAAGCAATTGGGGGTAAGAGTGCTAATGTGCGTCAACAGTTTTTATTCGAAAGTTTAATCATCAGTTTGTTGGGAGCTTTCTTTGGCATAGTGCTAGGCGTACTGATTGGTAATATGGTAGGTGCTTTATTAGGAACAGGATTCTTAGTTCCTTGGGGTTGGGTATTAACCGGAATTATTATTTGTTCTATCGTTGGTCTTGCTGCAGGAATTTACCCTGCTATGAAAGCTGCAAGGCTTAATCCGATAGTGGCGTTGAGATATGAATAGACTAGTCAAGAGTCATTTGTCATTGGTCAATAGTTTTTTCCTACTAATGACCCTTGACTACTGACCATTGACCTTCTTCTCCTTTAGCTTCTCATTAATGTAGTACTTAATATCTTCTTCTGTTTTGTGTGCTCTAAGCCATTCGTATGATGGGCGATAACGTTGCATAAAATCTTCTAATGCTTCTTCTTTTAAACCGCTGTATGTAGTAACCAATGATGCAGGGAATCTATAATTGATATATTCTTCCCGCTCATTCGCTTCAAAAAATGCAAATGCCTTTCTTTTATCTTTTTCATGTTTAGAAAAACGATCGATACTAATACCTAAACCTGCACCACTATTCGATACATCAAATGTGGGCTTGGTATAATTCACGCGATCTCCCATAAAATCTTTTCGCCTTTCGATGCTATCTAGTTGATAGGCATTCATTCCTTTAGATGTTACAGTAACATTAGCTAAGGATCTTGTTAGTGGGGCGAGATATAGCCATAACGTATCTCGTTGTAAATGGATCGCATGAAATGTTGATGTATCGAAATGGTAGCCAACGGCTGCGAATGAAAATAATTGATTTTCGGAAAGTTGAATTTTAAAACGACCGGTATGGCTTGTCATTACCGTTTGTTTTGTATTCAAATTTGTAACACTGGCTAATGGGATAGGTTCTTTGGTTAAACTATCTTTTAAATAACCCCATACAAAAGATTTTGATTGGGCTACACTAGAAGTCGCTATCCATACTAACAAAACAGTACCAACGAATCGCATATATTTTTATTTATTGATGTAAAAATAAATAAAATAGCCCCAACGATATCGTTGGGGCTATTTTTATCGATCCGAGTATTTTATTTAGGATCTAATGCTTGTTTAATTTTCTCAGATAAATCTTGCAAATGGGCTTTGCTTAATTTATCGGTAAAACCTGGAATAGAGGCATTCAGCTGCGAACGTAAACTAACCAGCTGTGCCCTTACAATAGCCGGAACATCGCTTTTTCTTAAATCGGGTCCAAAGCTAATCGTAAAGCCGGGTAGAATAGTTTGGGGAGCCTGTGCAGTACCCGGGTTCAATAAATTAATCAACCGATCAACGTAAGATTTTTGTAAAAATCTTCGGTATACATCAATTGTTTTTTTACCGGCTAATTCGGTGAATAATCCTGATTGAACATCATTCAAGAGTTCCATCGCATTATATG
>CABHOW010000032.1 GCA_902168225.1 uncultured Flavihumibacter sp.
TTGTATTGCAAAAATGACATCCCTGTGTTGGTTTTACTGTTTATCTATTCTTTCTCTTGAATTATTTAGCCTCAAACTCCCATTTAAAAGCAAGTTAATCCTATATATTTTATTTATTTCATCAAATGCAGCTAAGTCGGTGTTGCAGATATAGAGCAATGCCGCAATTTACGATTTTAATTCCTTTGATTTACGCTTTCATTACTTTACTTTGGCAAACAAAATCTGTCTTTGGAATTGCAGTATCTGCAATGGTTTTAAATCCGCCTTCAATTTCTGTAAAATTACGATAGCCCCTTGCTAAAAGAATGCTTGCTGCTATCATACTTCTGTAACCACCTGCACAATGCAAATAAAAATGCTCAGAAGGGTTAATTTCTTTTATCCAGTTGTTGATATCGCCTAAAGGACGGCTGTAAGCTTCTTCTATGTGTTCGGCTGCATACTCACTTTCTTTCCTTACATCTATCACCTTGTTTTTACCAATTTTTACCTCGTTGGCAAATTGAGTAGCAGTGATTCTGTTAACTGTTTCTATTTCTTTACCTGCATTTTTCCATGCACCAAAGCCACCTTTTAAGTGTCCTAACAAATTGTCAAAACCAACACGGGTGAGCCGTGTTACTGTTTCTTCTTCTTGTCCAGGTTCTGTAACCAATACAATAGCTTGCTTTACATCTCCAATTAAAGCACCTACCCAAGGAGCAAAGTCTCCATTGATGCCTATGTTGATAGATTGCGGCACAAAGCCTCTCCAAAAATCAATATTGTTTCTTGTATCTAAAATCAATGCATCGGTTTCTTCCGCTGCTGCTTCAAATTCTTCAACTGATAATGCCCTCATTCCATTGTTGAATACATTATCAAAACTATCGTAGCCGGTTTTATTCATCGCTACATTGGCACCAAAATACAATGGCGGAGGTAACAGACCGTCTGTAACCTCTTTTACAAATTCTGCTTCGGTCATATTTGCTCTTAAAGCATAATTGAACTGCTTTTGATTACCAATTGTTGATATGGTTTCTTTACTCATATTTTTACCACAGGCACTGCCAGCACCATGAGCAGGATATACCAAAACATCATCGGGCAAACTCATTACTTTAATACGTAACGATTGGAACAAAGTAGCTGCTAACTGCTCTTGCGTCATTGCTGCTGTTTTTTGTGCCAGGTCGGGCCTGCCCACATCGCCAATAAACAAGGTATCGCCGCTAAAGAGAGAATGCTCCTTGTCGTTTTCGTCTATCAACAAATAGCAAGCACTTTCCATTGTATGGCCTGGTGTGTGCAATACTTTTAGTTTGATATTGCCAACGGGAAACTCTTGACCATCTCTTGCACTGATGAAATCAAATGTTGGTTGTGCATTGGGCCCGTACACTATTGGTGCGTTTGTTTGTTTGCTCAAATCCAAATGGCCACTTACAAAGTCGGCATGAAAATGTGTTTCAAAAATGTATTTGAGTTTTACTCCGTCTCGCTGCAACCTTTCAAGATAAGGTTGAGTTTCACGAAGTGGGTCAATGATAGCAGCTTCGCCATCAGATGTGATGTAATAAGCACCTTGTGCCAAACAGCCTGTGTAGATTTGCTCTACGTTGAAATTTAATTTTTTCATTTCTTTTATTTTTAAAATTAGTATGATTAGTGAGGTAATTTTTCTCTAAAATATCCATACACCCAAGTACCTGCTACAGCACTCAAAAAGGTAATACCAACTACTAAGAAGCCGCTACCTATTTGAGCAAATAAGGGGCCAGGGCAAGCACCGGTAATTGCCCAGCCAACTCCAAAAATTAAGCCTCCAAAAATCTGCCCTTTATTAAATGTTTTAGTTTCAAACTTTATACTTTCACCACTCAATGTTTTTATATTATACTTTTTGATTAGCCAAACCGATAACATACCCACCACTACGGCTGTACCAATTACGCCATACATAAAAAACGATTGCAGCCGAAACATTTCCTGTATTCGAAACCAACTAATAATTTCTGCCTTTACAAACACAATACCGAATGCCACGCCAACTATAAGGTATTTAAGGTTATGCCAAAGGGGATGCTGTACCTCTGCCTCGTTGGTACAAATTGCATCTTGATGCCGAACTTCTAAAGATTGTTTTGTTTCCATAGTTTAAAATAATTTTAAGATGAATGGTAAAAGCACATTTGCCGAAAAAAAACCACCTGCCATAAAACAGCATGTGGCAATTAGCGATGGCAATTGCAGGGTTGATAAACCCATGATGGCGTGCCCGCTGGTGCAGCCACCTGCATAACGGGTTCCAAAACCCACTAAAAATCCCCCAGTAACGAAAAAGAAGAGCCCTTTCAGGGTAAAGATGTTTTTAAAACTAAAAAGGTCGGCAGGCATAAGGTTGGTAAAATCTTTAATACCTAATGCAGATAAACTTTCTTTGGTACTATCAGCTACTACTATTGTATCCGGGTTGCTTAAAAGTTGAGTAGCAATAACGCCACCTAAAAGTACGCCTGCTACAAAAAACAAATTCCAAATTTCTTTTTTCCAGTCGTACTGGAAAAATGGGATTTTTCCAGGCACACACATTGCACAGATATGACGCAAGGATGATGAGATGCCAAATTTTTTATTACCAATAATCAATAAAGTGGGTACTGTTAAGCCAATTAAAACTCCAGCTACAGCCCAATGCCAGGGATGTTTTATAAATTCTATCATATTTATTATCAATTTAATTGTCGTTTAAAACTGCAAAACAAGAAATTTTGTGTTGTGCTAAATGGTGTTATGTGGTCTTCTGTTATACATCGTAATTTAACAAACCCATTATGCAGCTCTGTTGTTAAAGATTCTGCGTTGTATTGTTTAATATCAAGCCCACTACACTTTTTCGGGCCGTTTTCAGAAAATGTACCAATTGTTAAGTAACCTGTTACTGAATTTCTTGCGGCATTCAAATACTTTGTAATTTGCTCAGCAGTTGTTAAAAAATGAAATGTTGCTCTGTCATGCCAAATATCAAATGTTGTGTTTGGCTTGAAGTCGGCAATGTCGCTAACCACCCATTTTACTTTTTGAGCTTTGTTGCCCAAACGCAGCTTTGCTTTTTCAAGTGCTTTGGCTGAAATGTCGAGTACTGTAATGTTTTCGAAACCTTCGTCAAGTAAATAGTCCACAAGTTTGCTATCGCCGCCACCAATGTCAATAATTTTTGCAGTCTTTTTTAAGTTAAAAGAATGTATAAAGTGTAATGAAGTTTTTGGAACGTCCTGTGTCCAGCTTACTTCGTCGGGATTTTTTGTTGCATAAACTGTTTCCCAATGCTGTTTTGTTGTATTCATAAAATATTTTTTTTATTCTGACTTTAAGCAAAAAGGTTTAAGATAACTCTCCAACTAATACAATTAAAGTAATGTTTCTGATTTTCATTACTGAATCCGTTTTTTGTATTGTCACTATTTAGATACATATTGATTTACATTTTGCCAAGTACCGCCATTGGTTACATTCGTAAAACCATATTGCTCTAAAATACTTTTAGCCTGGCTGCTTCGGTTCCCACTTCTGCAAAAAACAATGATATGTGACTTGGGCTTAAACTTTGCAAGTTGATTTGATATTTTGTCTAAGGGTATGTTTACAGCACCGTTAACACTGCCATTTGCAAACTCGGCAGGGGTTCGTACATCCACTAAATAAGCACCTTCGTTTATAAGTGCTGCAAGGTTTTCGCTGTTACTCTTGCTAAACAGATTTTTGAAAATTCCAAACATAATAAGTGCTGCTAAAATTGTGATTGTAATAAATTTTATTGATTTCATTTTTATTTAAATATGGTTTCTTTAATAATAATATAAATGCCCATCACCAGTACAAACCAACCAAACGCAGGTTTAAGTTTAGCACCATCAACTTTTTTAGAAAGCAGCGTACCAATAAAAATGCCGCCAATAGCAAAGGCAGATACTTTAGAAAGCAACAGCCAGTTAATAACCGTTTCTCCGCCTTCTCCAAAAAAACCTATTAATGATTTAGCTGCAATTATGACTAAAGAGGCGCCTACCGCTTCCTTCATGGGCAGTTTCGAAAGTATAACCAGTGCAGGAATAATAAGAAACCCACCCCCTGCACCTATTAAACCTGTCAGGATGCCAACAATCGTACCTTCTACAAGAATGGCAGGGTAATTAAATTTTTGGGTACCCTCAGATTTGTCAGATTTCGTTCCCCCTTTCTTTATCATACTATACGAAGCTGCTATCATCAATATTGCAAATAGCAACATCATCAAAATACTTTTTGTTACAACAAATCCACTCACACTAAAAACTTCTTTTGGTATGGCAGGCACTATGTAAGCCCTTGTTAAGAATACCGCAATAATCGAAGGAATACCAAAGATGATAGCGGTTTTAATATTCACCAAGCCGTTTTTAAAGTATGAAACAGAACCTACTGCACTGGTAAGCCCAACGATGAATAGTGAGTATGCAGTGGCAGCCACTGCATCTATTGCAAACAGATATACCAATACAGGTACAGTAAGAATACTGCCGCCACCGCCAATTAATCCGAGTGCTATCCCAATAAAAATTGATGCTATATAACCTAAGATTTCCATTTTGGAGTTTTAACTATTTAAGAATGATGTTGTGTTTTAGGGTGATTGCGATACCCTTTGTGGGGCAATGTGTAATAGAGATTCAATAAAAAATTATTCTCGTACAGAAACTCGTTGCTACCTCTAGGCAGCCGGGTAATAAACATATACCCTGTTTCAATCCGCAGATAGCCGTTTGGCTTGTAGTTCGTCAATAGTGCCAGGCGGTTATGGTCAAAAAAATTAAATGGCTTTGTGCCTTTAAGATTTAGGAAAACTTCGTCAAAAAAAGTAGTGTTCCATTTTTGATTAAACTCATAGCGAAGCCCAAGGCGGTTCCTCGTTCTTACAAAGTCATTGTTTGCAGCCCGAAAATCCCGGTATTCAAAACAAGTGCGGGCAATAATCCACAGCTTTTTTACTATTTCATATTTCAAATCAGCAGCAATCGAAAAACGTAGTTCTTGTACTTGTGGTTTCAGCTTATCGCCTTCGTTTACAATAATGGCATTATTCCAGTAGTAAGCAAAAGGTGAAAGTGAGAAACTTATATTGTCTTTGTACTGATAGTGTACCCAGGTGCGAATGCTGCTTAAAAGGGGTTCATCAAATAAGTTCCTTGATTGCTGCGAAAAGTCGTTTTGCCGCCTGAGTTGAAACTCCGTTTCTGCACGCCACTTTTCGGTTATGGGTTGGGAAAGTGAAAAGCGGCCCCAAAAATTAAGATGCGGAGCAGTTTGGGCATAAGATATATTCCACAAATAAAATAGAAAGATTGTTATGTTTATATGTAATTTCATAAAAAAATTAAAATTCTTTACAGCAGTTTTCTAAACATGCCACTATATTTTTCATTTTGGGGAATCGTAATGAAACGTATTTATTTCTGCTTACTTTTTCAGAAACCAAAACACCTTTATCTTCCATAAGTGTCAGGTGTTGTGATGCGATGGCCTGTTCTAAACTAAGGGCTTCCTGAATTTCAAGCACTGTCATCTTTTTGTTGTCAGTCAGCAAGTCTACAATAGCCAACCGAACGGGATGGGCAATTACTTTGAGCATATTTACTGCTGAAAGAATTTTATCTGCTTCAATGCGTTCGCTTAAAACCATTTGGATGTTATTTTGCAATTGGATGCAAAGATAGATATACTTCTATCTAATTTCCAAATTTATTTTTTCACCTTGCTGCACTTTGTATGCAAAATGGGGAAGCTGACAAAGCTTTTACACAAAGGGGAAAGGCTTAAAAAATAAAATAGCGGCAATATAAATTACCGCTATTTACTAACTTTATTCAGAAGCTTAGAACTTTGCACCAACAGATACAAAAAAAGTTCTGCCATCAGATGGTAAAGCACCGGGCCCGGGATAACCACCTGCACGACGGGTGAAATATCTTTCATCAAATAAATTATTTATTCCTGCTTTAAGGTTTAATCCTTTTGAAAATTTATATGTAGCTGTTAAATCAGTTACAGTATAAGATGGAATTAATCCTGTATTGCCATTGGCAGTAGCAGCAACAGTATTATTTGCATCACTGAAGGTTTCCCCAACATTACTTACCTGTGCGGTTAATAAAAACCCTTTGTAGCCGCCTGTAATACCACCACGGAAAATATTGGTTGGTGCATTCTCCACTTTCTTGCCTTTTGTGTTGGCATCTTTATGGTCGCCACTGTACTTGGCATCTGTGTATCCGTAAGAACCAAAAATAATTAAGTCGCTATGCTGGCTTTTACCAAATGCCCTGATGGGATTAAATTCAACATATCCTTCAAAACCCTTGCTGGTACTGCTGCCAACATTGGTAATAAGGCGGTAAGAAGGTGTTCCGCTAACAGTAACTGTGCCTACACGGTTATCATATTGCAAATAAAATCCGCTTACATCAAATTGAAGAAAATTTTTCACTTTACCACGGTAACCTAAATCAATGTTATAACCTTTTGCATCTTTCAAATCAGGGTCAACCACGTCTGTTGTTGGCGGTGCCTGCAAATTAGCAAACTGAATAGGACGATATGCCTGTGAAATATTTCCATATAATTCCGTGTACTTTGTAATATGGTATTCTGTTCCAACACCAGCAAGAACGAAACTTCTGTCTCTCGTAATATTTTGTAATATTATTTCTGCACCACCGGATGTATATCCATTACGGCCGGAAGATGAACCCTCAAGCCACTCATACCTAACACCGGGTATCACCAAAAACTTATCAGTAATGCGGAAGATATTCTCAACAAAAGCGGCTACGTTTCTGGATTTAAATATAATGTCACGGGGATAACTACCAGTAACAGTTACATCATATCCTGCACCAGTTGTTCCTTTGCCCTCAGCCTGCCTTGTGGTAGTGCCAGTGTATAAACGGATGCCGCCGGATAAAGTATTTTTCATTTTGCTCAGGTGATAATCAGTAATAATGCGGCTTTCTAAACCATAATTTCTGTATTGGTCAAGATTCACCACCCTGTTGTTATAGCTAAGTGTTGCCGGGTTAATACTGTCTTTTGTAGTGATAGGTTGTAAAAAACCAACACTGTTTCTGTCGCCGATAGTTCCAAATAATTTCGTATTCCAACGGGTGTTGTTATTGAACTGATAGTTGGCGATAATTGCCGGTGTTGTCCAAGTGATGTCAAACCAATTACGGCTGCGAAAACTTTGTTGGGCATCTTGTTTTATTTGTACATCCGTTAACCCACCAGGCTGCTGGCTGCGGAAATGCGAACGCATCACTTCAGCAGTTAATGAAAACTTTGCAGTGAAATTATAGGTTACTGTTCCATAACCTGCATTGATATAGTATTGACTGTTCTCTCTCCATCCATTCCCATTTCGATGGTCAAAAAAAGTATAATAATGAACTTTCCCTTTTTTGCCGCCGATAGCATTATAACTATTAAACAATCCGTTACTGCCAACCGTTTGCTGCGTTTCAAATTCAAAAGGCTTGTTTATTTCACTACCGTTGCGAAGGATATAGTTTATCAATCCGCCAAATTGTGGACCATATTGCAAAGAGCCTTGCCCCCTTACTATTTCTATTCTTTGCACAGCCTGTAGCTGTGGATTGTAATATGCTTCCGGGTAACCAAAAGGGTCGGCAGCAATATCATATCCATTTTGCCGTACATTAAATTCCCAACTCCGGTTAGGGCTTAACCCACGGGCGGCAATACCAATCTGAATGCCGCTGGGGTCGCTTTCCCAAATATGAATGCCAGGTACTTTGGCCAATACCTGCCGCATAGTATTTGTTACAACATTGCCCTGTACATTATCCAGCACAATTAGTGCATTTTTTTTACCGGCATAAATATTTGTGCCAACAACTTCCGGCATTTGCTGGTAATCGCTTTTGCTGTTTCGGCCTACCACCGTTACATCGGGCAGGCTTTTCACATGCAGGGTATCTGCTTTGGAGTTATTCGTTTGTGCCATTGAAATATTTACTGCAAGCAGCATTAAACTAAAACTAATTCCTCTTTTACTCATAAGTGTGATTTTGAGGGCAAAGGTGCAAACACATTATGCAGTATCACTTATACAATGAGGAAATTGAGTTATGCAATGCGGAAAACCTTTTGTGGGCTTTTTTCCTAATTTATTTTTTTTTATTTAGCATCAATAACTCTGCTTTGTATGCAAAAGTTGGGTTGCAGGCACCAAGGATTTCAAAAAGATGAAAGTCTGTGTCAAGTACATTACTCTTATTAGAACTGATACTGGACTCTGAAGATAACATTGTAACTACTTTGGTATGATTTGCTTTCTAATACTATGTTTTGATTAAACATATAGTGATAATAATTCAGTATGACTTTTACATCATCATTTAAATACCAATTTAAACCAACTGAAATCGATTTTAAAGCATCGGTACCTTTTGAAAAGTTTGCCAATACATATGAAGAAGACAGCCTAACTACTTCAAATCTTGCTGCTACTTCAAAAGCACCCCAAGTACGATTTACAGGATCAAACTCTTTTTTAGGTTTTACAAACTGGTTTCTTTTTTTTTCTTCCCCGGTTAGTACAAATGTGCCTGCAAGATAATACCCGTTGGATGTAAAATCGATGTTATCAGTACTATTGCGTAAATATTGCCCATGAAATTGTAAATATTCTGCCGATGCCGAAAAACTTTTATAATACCATACTAAATCATAACCGTAAACAGAATTTTTCCCTATTTGATTTATACTATCATTAAATGTAAATACAGGTACTTCGGTAACTGTTTTATAACTCGTTTTACCAACTGGATTAGAATTCTTTCCATATGCAGCAGAAAAACCTAAATATAATTTACTTAAAGTTGCTTGCCCTGAAGAAATAAATGGTGCGGCCTCTATACGGCCAATAAGGAATTTTGAATTATTGTTTTCGGATTGATTTAAACCTCTTCCATTAAACACCCCAAAGGCATAATCAAAGTGTTTGTATTTTTTATCGCTAAACACCATAGCTCCCACGTCGTAAGAAGGGGAAAAATTGTCTACAATAATTGATCGGCCAATAAAATCAAGTTGTGCATCTGACTGAAGAGTGGTAAGACTAAAGGGAACTTTAAACTGGCCTACCCGCAGGTGAGCAAAAGAAATATGTCTTGATTCTAAAAAAGCTTCCTGAAGAGCAGTTTTACCCCTGTCATAACTAATATTAAGCATGTACCTAAATTTTCTTTGAAAAAAACCAGTTACTGCAAATCGGGCCCTCCTGACTGAAAATTCAGAGATGCCCGGACTTTTTCCCATCGGAAATTGTGCATCGAATTGCGCATACCCTTTGAACTTTAAAACATCATTATTACCAACCAAAAAAAAGCCTTCGTCATAACTACCAGGTACAGGAATTGAATCTTGTGCAATCAGGGCAAGTGGCAGGAAAAGGGTTATTAAGATACCCGGCACTACTTGTTTCATATTTTGTAACAGGTACGACTTACAGATAATGTTGTTGACATTATATTTACTGATACATTCTTTTTTGATTACTAAATTACATTTACAGTTCATTGTCTTTATAATTCAAAATAAACGACTTCATATATCAACTTAATAGTGCCCGATAGTAATTTTTCAAATTATTTTTTTGCACCCAATTTTTAATTACTCGGGAAATGATTCTAAATGATACAGCGGCAGTTAAAAATCGAACAGCTTCCCGAGAAACCCCCTCCCTCCATGTTTGCCATAGTTATCATGTTTACTGTATCTATTTCCTTCGCTCTGAATATATGGAGGCTTGTATTTTTGATTTTGCTGAGTTTGATCAGGCTCTTGCTGTTGAATAGATTTTTCGATTATTTTATCCAACTCGCCTTTGTCAAGCCATACGCCACGACAATTGGGGCAATAATCAATTTCAATTCCTTGTCTTTCGGTCATTAACAATAGTTCGTTGCAGGATGGACATTTCATATGCTTTAGTTTTTAAATCAATATTTTATTACAATTATTTGCTTAATCAGTGAGTGTGTTATTATGTTTATTTTTAATTTTGTTTTTCCATTTTATATACCATTTTTGTCTGTCTAATGCTAATAAAAAGTAAATCAGTAATGAGGCGGAAGTGGCAATCACAAACTTATCCATACCTACTGCAACGCCTACTGCTGCCGTACACCATACAGTTGCTGCAGTGGTTAATCCATAAGTAGTATTTGAAGTATTACTGTTGCTAATAATTCCTGCTCCTAAAAACCCAATACCTACTACAATATTTGAAATTATTCTGGATGCTGATGCTATATCATTAAATTCGTCTGCTATAGCAGTAAATAGTGTTGCCCCAAAACAAATAGCCGCATAAGTTCTGATACCTGCATCTTTTCCCTGTTTTTCCCTGTCAAGCCCAATAAACGCACCAAGCATAAATGAGACGACAAGTTTTGCAACACTAATTGATTCAAGTTGTATATTCATGATGACTTGTTTTAAAATGCTGGTTGGCGCCAGTTGCCTGCCTGTTTTTATTCCTCCTTATCTCAGTTTGAAAGTTTTAGTTTTCTCTCAAAATTTCATTCTTTGAATTCTTACCGCATTCAATATTGCCAGCATAGCTACTCCAACATCGGCGAACACAGCTTCCCACATAGTGGCCAGTCCCCCAGCACCAAGAATCAATACAATTATTTTTACACCAAAAGCCAACCCAATATTTTGCCAGACAATTTTTGTGGTTGCTTTACCAATTTGTATTGCAGTAGCAATTTTGGATGGATGGTCAGTTTGTATAATCACATCTGCAGTTTCAATAGCAGCATCGCTGCCCAAACCACCCATTGCAATTCCCACATCACTTAATGCAAGCACCGGCGCATCATTAATACCATCACCTACAAATGCCACTACATTCATTTTATCATGTTTAAGGGCTTCAACCTTTTGTACTTTATTTTCGGGTAAGAGGTCACCGTAGGCTTTGTCAATGCCCAAATACTTAGCAACTTTATCAACAACGGCTTGTTTATCCCCGCTAAGCATGGTTGTTTTTACATTCAGTTTGTGCAAGGCATCTACTGCTTGTTTACTATCCTCTTTTATTTCGTCTGCAATAGTCAGGTAGCCTGCCAGCTTTCTATCAATTGCCACAATTACAATTGTATCCACTATTGTTCTTAATCTATCATTTACTGGCACTTTCATCATATCCATCAACTTCACATTACCTGCCAGCACTTCCTTTCCATTCACTTCTCCTTTTAACCCGTGGCCACTTATTTCTTCCAAGGCATCTACCTGTATTTTGAGAAAGCTATTATTTGCATACTCTACAACAGCTTTTGCAACGGGATGGGTTGATTTAGCTTCCAGTGCGGCAGCAAGCGGTAACCATTCATCCTGGGGAATATCATAACTCTCCACTTCCTGCACTTTAAAAACAGCTTTGGTAAGTGTTCCGGTTTTATCCATTACCACCTGGTTTATTTTTGTCATCAAATCCAGGTAGTTGGAGCCTTTGAATAAAATACCACTCCGTGATGCGGCGCCAATACCCCCGAAATAACCTAAGGGAATTGAAATTACCAATGCACAAGGGCAACTGATTACTAAGAATATTAAGGCTCTGTATAACCATGCATTGAACACATAGTTTTCTACAAACAACCAGGGAATAAGTGTAATGCCAATAGCAAGAAACACAACAATGGGAGTGTATATTCTTGCAAACTTCCGGATAAATTGTTCTGTTTTTGCTTTTCTGGTCGTTGCGTCCTGTACAAGCGTCAATATTCTTGCAAGCGAAGAATCATTAAACAACTTTGTTACTTTTAGCTCAACTACTTTTTCCTGATTAATCATTCCTGCCAGTACTGTTTCCCCTTTGGCGAAAGTGGAGGGTTTACTTTCACCTGTTAATGCTGAAGTATTAAATGAACTTCCTTCGCTTAACATTTCTCCATCCAGCGGCACTCTTTCTCCAACTTTTATCTGGATGGTTTCGCCAACTTTTACACTCTCCGGCGGGAGATTAACGTAAATGCCATTTCTTAAAACATCGGCGCTGTCCGGTCTTACATCCAGCAGTGCTTTAATGCTTCTCTTAGCACGGTTAACAGCAGCATCCTGAAATAATTCTCCCACTGCGTAGAAAAGCATTACCGCTACACCTTCCGGATATTGGCCAATATAAAAAGCTCCGATGGTGGCCACACTCATCAGGAAAAACTCGGTAAATACATCTCCTTTAATAGCTGTTTTTACTCCTCTTATTACTACGGGCAACCCAACAGGAAGATATGCTGCAATGTGCCATGCAAGACGTATCCAACCTGAAAACCAGGACGGAGTTGGCTTAATCCAGTTATCCATAGCAATGCCCAGCATTAAAAGAGTAAAACTGGCTATTGCCGGCAACCAGGGCTTTATTCCCGGACCTTCCTCTTCACCATGATTATGCCCGTCGTCATCACTATGCATGGATACCACTTTTGCATCGTTTAATTTTTCATCCAGATTGCAACAAGCTTCCTGCTCTGCAATTTTTGTTTCATCATGTTTATGTGCCATAAAACTTTATTTAATGTAAAAAAAATGTAACAATGCCTACAATAATTAATACCATACCGGTAATACGTTTTTCGTTGTGCTCAATAAATTGTGAGTTCATCATCTGCACTCCTTTAAATGCAAGCATTACAAGAGTGATAATTCCGGTGATGCTGATGGCTGCATACACCAGGGCCAGCAGTAAAACATCATCCCACCCATAGGCGCCTGCTGCCAGAAAAAGACTTTCCACTTCCAGGCAGGGAGATAGAAACATCGTTGCTGCGAATATCAGCACCCATTTGGTTTTCGATTTTTTATATTGCTGTACATCCTTATTGGCAGCATGATGATGGTGCGGCAGGTTTACAGTAAAATAGATTAATCCGAATATTATCAATAGCACCGGTGCAATTACATGCACATATCCTTCATATTGATGCGCCAGTTTTGAACCAACCATTCCCAATGCAAAGCCAAGAATAACAGTGCCCAGCACATGAGCCGATGCTGTAATAGAAGCTACCAGCATCAATTCATATTTCTCCCATTTTTCCGACCTGGCAATAGCCACTAATGGCAACCAGTGGTTGGGAATAAGAGCATGAGTAATGCCTAATAATATGGTGCCTGTTATAATGCTGTACATTTGTTACTTCTTTTGAAAGCTGCAAAAAAGAAAATTCTGAACCGTATTAAAAGGTGTCGTATGGTCTTCTGTAATACACTTAATCCTGTCAAATGCTATCTCAAATCTTGCACTCATAGATGCCTCGTTGTATTGTTGAATTTGCAGGCCACTGCATTTTTCGGGACCGTTTTCTGAAAATGCACCTAACACTAAATACCCTTTGTTACTAATACCTGCTTCAGCAATAGCTACATATTTATTAATGGCATCATCGCTTGTAAGAAAATGAAAGGCTGCCCTGTCGTGCCAAAAATCAAACTGTACTGGTGGTTCAAACTCTGTTATATCAGAAACAATCCAGTTTACAAGATTTGCTTTATCACCCAATCTTTGTTTTGCCTTTTGAATGGCCATAGCGGATATATCCAGCACCCAAATGTTTTTATAGCCTTTGGCTAACAATGCATCAACTAAGTGACTATCGCCGCCGCCAATGTCAATGATGTTGGCAATTTTTGGCAAGTTGAATAGTTCCAAAAATCCCATTGATGTCTTTGGATAGGGTTGAAACCAACTAACTTCAGTTTCTGTTTTTGTGCTGAAAATATTTTCCCAATGATTTTTGCTGTCACTCATAATATTTGTTTTATTTTAAAAATTTAGCAACTCCAAAACTTATTTGGTGGGTACGGAAACCCTGCCACTCAAGGTTTTCCATTTTAAAACGGGACAAACAAGGCAGGGCTCCGACCCACATAGAATTTATTCCTCCTCCACATTATTCATCTTCGACAGTAAATCATAAGCTCCGTTAATCACCACTTTGATTTTCCTGTCAAACCCTTCGGGTAATATCACTTCGGTATAACCATTTTCCGAAACACCTGTTGTAACTTCAATCCTTTTGAACGGAATATGCTTTTCGGTAGCTGCATCTTTTTTTGCATCAGCAGGGTTGGTTTCTTCTTTTGTTTCTTCTGCTGCAATGAAAATGTAAGATTTACCTGCTGATTGCACAATCGCTTTATCAGGGAGGGCGGTAGTGGTAGCAACACCTGTTTCTACAATTCCTTTCAAATACATGCCAGGCAACAGGTTTTTATCCTCCTGCAACAGATGCCCGTGCACCCGAACCGTTCGCTCAGCACTAATTTCACGTCCTATTAAATACACTTCTGCAAAACGTTCCTTTGTTTCATTATTTAACACAAAACGTATTTTCTGCCCAATTTTCAATTTTGGAACATCCTTTTCAAAAATGGTAAGTTCTGCATGGAGGTGACGGGTATCTACAATTTCAAATAGTTCCTGGTTTGCATTTACAAACTTGCCTATGTTCACCAGTACCTTAGTAACATAGCCTGAAATGGGAGCATAGAGATTTGCTTTTGGAGAGATATTATTCGGATTAATTTTATCAGGATTGATATTGATGAGTTGCAGTTTGGATTTTAAGCCCTGGAACCTTGCCATCATACTATTGTAATCGCTGCCTGCTTTTTGTAATGTCTTCTTTGCATTTACATTTTCTTTAGCCAATTCCTGCTGACGGTCCAATTCTTCTTTCAGGTAAACCAACTGGCTTTTATAGTCCAGGTAGTCTTGTTGCAACTGAATAAATTCAGGATTTTCCAGTACAGCTATTACTTCTCCTTTTGTAACAGGTTTTCCTTGTAACAATTCAGTACTCTGTAATGTACCTCCATAAGGAGAAGAGACAGTTATCAATTGCTGCGGAGGTACATCCAGCACCCCTGATGCTCTGATAACACTGCTGAGATTTTTCTCTTCCACAGTACCATACTGTATATTCACGGTTTTAAACTGTTCTTCCGATAAATCTACCACATCGGCATCTTTCGTTTTCTTTTCCTCTTTTACCGGCTCAATTTTTTTACCAGCAGAAGAGCATGAAGAAAAAATTAAAGCAACAAGGGAAAGTATTAAAAGCGAACTATAAATTTTATGTTTCATAATGATGATATTTTATACTCCTGTTTTTTTTATTAATTAATGCCGCCGATAAATTCGATAGCAATGATGGTTTGATTGTATTGGTTTAAAAGTTTGGTGTATTCCTGTTTTACGATTACAGCATTGTTGAGTGATTGCGTCAACTCATAGTAACCGATTTCACCGGCAGTAAAAGCTTTTTGCGCCTGGGTGATGATGAGATTGGCTTGCGGTAAAGCTGTATTACGGTAGTAGTTGATTTGAACCCTTTGCTTCTGCAATTCACCAAACAGCCTTGTCAGTTCAGCCTGCAGGTTGTATTGGTAATTCGTCAGCTCTGCTTCACGGCGTACCCGGTTTACTTCGGCAGCCTTTACTTTTTCTTTTTGTGCCCTGGCAAATATGGGAATGCTGATACCCAAATTAACTCCTTGAAACCTGTGGGCAGCGCCATAGTATTTATCTACTCCGTTTACGGTCTGATAGCCCACCAGCGACTGATTGAAATAACCTATAGAGAAATTAGGTTTCAATCTTGACTGCTCAACAGCTTTCTCTCTGTTTGCAATATCAATCTGCTGTTTAATAAATGCCAGTGTAGGGTTGGCAGCAATGGCTGTTGTATCAAAATTTACCTGTATCTGCTTTTCTACAAGTGAAGTGTCGGCGATAGCCGTAACAGATGAATCTGCAGTAAACACCTTCAGACGGTTTAATTCAATACGATAATCTTCTTCCGCATTTCTCAATTGCGCCTTTATCTCATTCACTTTGCTCTCAGCATTATAATTTTCCAGGGCATTGGTTTCACCTGTTTTATACCGCAACGCTGATGCCTTCAACACATTTTCATAAATAGCCAGCAGGTCTTTCAACAACCTTATTTCCTCTATCCAAAAACTTAACTGGTAGTACGATGTCTTTGTATTGGCCGCCAGTTCAGATTGATAAATTTTCAACTGCAGTTCGCTGCTTTTAATATTAGACTCAGAAAGCCGTATGAGACTTTTGAAGTAAGCAGGATTGGGTATGCCTTGATTAATGCTGAAATTATTATCGTAAGCAATGCGGCTGTTGTACTGGCCAAATGTGAGACTCACATTTGTTTTGCCATAATCCTTTACTGTTTTTTTTCAACTGCTGCTGGTAACTTATATCCAGTGTTCCCACTTTTACCAGAGGATTATTCCTCATAGCAGATGATACTGCATCATTAAGATTTATAACTGTCTTTGGTTGCTGAGCATTTGCAGCAAATGATGAAGCTAAAAACAGGATGAGCAATGAAGCCAAACCCTTAGCCGCAGAGGACTTTTTAGCTTTTGGTTTTATCTTTTCAAACCAGGTGTACAACACCGGTAAAACTACCAACGTAAGGAAAGTGGCTGTTATTAATCCGCCAATTACAACCGTTGCTAATGGTTTTTGAACTTCCGCCCCGGAACCTGTAGATAATGCCATTGGTAAAAAGCCTAATGAAGCAACCGTTGCGGTCATTAACACGGGTCGCAACCTCACAGAGGTTCCTTTTAAAATAATTGCATTTATGTCAGTCATGCCTTCTTTTTTTAACCGGTTAAATTCACTGATAAGTACGATGCCATTTAATACAGCCACACCAAACAAAGCAATGAAACCAACACCTGCTGAAATACTGAATGGCATACTCCGGAACCATAAGGCAAATACACCTCCAATAGCACTCATTGGGATAGCTGTAAAAATGAGTAGTGAATATTTGATAGAACCAAACGTAAAGAAGAGAAGCAGGAGAATTAATGCTAATGCAACAGGCACAGCAACAGATAATCTTTTATTGGCTTCTTCGAGATTTTTAAATTGTCCTCCATAAGTAATAAAGTAACCGGGAGGCATTTTTACCTGCTTCTCAATTTTTTCCCGTATTTCTTTTACAACTGACGAGATATCCCTGCCTCTTGTATTAAAACCTACTATGATTCTTCGCTTGGCATCTTCCCGTTGTATCTGGTTAGGGCCTAACACTAAACTAATATCGGCTACTTGTTCCAATGGAATCTGGTTACCATCAGGGGCTGCAACAAATAATCCTTTTACATCTTCAATACTCTGTCGGCCTGTTTTTTCTAACCTCACTACCATATCAAAACGTTTTTCTCCTTCATATACAATGCCCGCAGCCTCTCCTGCAAAGGCAGAATGAATAATATGATTTACATCTTCTACATTCAAACCAAATTGAGCAATCTTATCCCTGTTGAGTTTAATAACAATTTGCGGAAGACCGGTAACTTGTTCTACATATAGATCTTCGGCACCCTTAACAGTAGGAACGATGGTTCCAATTTTCTTTGCCAAATCTGCCAGTATATCCAAATCCTCTCCAAATATTTTAATTCCTACATCTTGCCGTACACCGGCAATCAATTCATTAAACCGAAGTTGTATGGGTTGAGAAAGTCCATAAGAAATTCCCGGTATTTTTTCCAGTTCTTTTTGCATCAGTTCTGCCAGCTCTTCCCGGTTGCTGGCACTGGTCCATTCCTTTTTATCCTTTAAAAGAATAATCATATCACAAGCTTCAATAGGCATAGGGTCGGTTGGTATTTCTGATGCACCTATTTTCCCAATCACCTCTTTTACTTCCGGAAATCTTTTCATCAAAAGGTCAGAGGCCTGAGTTATTTTTTCGATGGTCTGAGTTAACGAACTACCAGTGAGTAACCTTGTTTCTACTGCGAAATTTCCTTCTTCTAAAGTGGGAATAAATTCACCTCCTAATGTTTTGAAAATAATGAGGCTGATTATAAATACACCAACAGCAATACTCACTACCAGTAATTTCATCTTAAGTGCCCCACGTATTAATGGGGTGTAAAGCCGCTGGAAAAACTTCATCATTTTATCGGAGAAGTTTTCCCTGTGGCTGATTTTTTTACTGAGAATTAAGGCGCTCATCATAGGTACATACGTAAGCGACAGTAAGAATGCCCCAAGAATGGCAAAAGATACAGTTTGCGCCATCGGGCCAAACATTTTTCCTTCGATACCTACGAGTGCCAGAATAGGTAAATAAACGATCAATATAATTATTTCACCAAAAGCAGCACTATTTCTAATTTTCGAAGCCGACTCAAATACTTCTGTATCCATTTCTGCCTGTGTTAGCCTTGTATTTTGCTTTCGCAAGCCGAGGTGGTGCATGGTTGCTTCTACAATAATTACGGCCCCATCCACTATCAATCCAAAGTCGATAGCACCCAAACTCATCAGGTTACCAGAAACCCCGAATATATTCATCAGGGCTATAGCAAAGAGCATGGCTAGCGGAATAACAGAAGCCACAATCAAACCCGAACGAATATTGCCCAGAAATATAACTAAAACAAAAATTACGATCAATGCTCCTTCCATCAGGTTGGTCTTTACCGTATTTATAGCCCGGCCAACAAGGGAACTTCTGTCAAGAAAGGGCTCTATTACTACACCTTCAGGAAGGCTTTTTTGTATCTGAACTATCTTTTCCTTAACGCTGCCTATTACTTCACTTGAGTTTGCTCCTTTAAGCATCATTACAATGCCCCCAACTACCTGTCCTTCTGTATTACGGGTAAGGGCGCCATATTGGGTGGCATGGCCTAACTGTACGGTGGCTATATCTCTAACCAAAACCGGTGCGCCACCAGAAGTACGTTTTACTACAATCTTTTCAATATCAGTAGTTGTTTTAATAAACCCCTCGGTTCGGATAAAGTACGCATTTGGTTTTTTATCAATATAAGAACCACCTGTATTTTGATTATTCTTTTCAAGGGCATTAAATACATCTGCTATAGATAGATTATAGCTGCGAAGCTTATCTGTATTCAATGCAATTTCATATTGCTTTAAAAGGCCACCGAAACTGCTTACGTCTGCAATGCCGGGAGTGCCCAGCAATTGACGACGGACTATCCAGTCTTGTATAGTCCGGAGCGACATGGCATCATACTTATCTTCATACCCTTTTTTTGCATGTAAAACATATTGATAAATTTCACCTAATCCTGTTGAGATAGGAGCCATTTCCGGGTTGCCGATATTATTGGGTATCTGGTTACGGGCTTCTATCAGCCGTTCACCTACTTGCTGACGGGCCCAATAAATATTGGCATCATCATGAAATACAACAGTAACTACGGATAATCCAAACCTGGATATGGAACGGATTTCCTGCACTTCCGGAATGGTCGCCATTGTTTGTTCCACCGGAAAAGAAATTAGCTGTTCTACTTCCTGTGCTGCTAATGATGGGCTCAGGGTAATTACCTGAACCTGGTTATTAGTGATATCGGGTACGGCATCAATCGGCAGTTTTTTTGCCGAATAGACACCCCATATTATTAATGCGAGTGTAAAAAGGCCAATGACCAATTTATTTTTTATGGAGAATTGAATGATTTTATTGAGCATAATTCTATTTAATGTTTTGAAACAAGTCTATAATATTTTACAATCATTCCTGCAATAGCCATCAGCATTAAAATGCCAAGCACTATCATTGTAATGATTTTTGTAACCCGCATCCATTTCGGTTTTACAGGATCTTTTATTTTGCTGTAAACTGCTTTTTTACGGGTTGATGACTTTTTTCTTTTAGTCATAACCACTTGGTATCTTAAATGATAAAATGTAAACAGCAGTGCATGACGCTGCACTGAAAGAAGGGTTTATTATGCAGCTAATTTAGGCGGTTGCCAAATGGAATAGAAGACTTCGGTATTACAGTCTTCATTATGAAGAGGAAATTTTACTGACTGAAAATACGCCTTGATAGTTTGTACTTTTAATAAAGGAGAGTTAAACGCTGAAGCGGCGCAACAAGAACAGTTGCAGAAAGGGGTACAGGCCTCTGAAGAATGTTTATGCTCATGATGATTTGCAGAAGCTAAAATTTTTGCCTGGGTTTTAACATTACATTCCACTCTGTCGCCACACGGAAGGCAGGACAGGTAGAGTAAAAAAATGGCTAAAAATCCAAATACAAATTTCATTGGTTGCAAAAATAAGGTGTTTTGTTTAAAATTAAACACTTGGGTATGTGCAATTTAGGAATGTTGTTACCAATGTGTATTAACCCCCTAATTCTTGGATGATTTCTGTATAAAGGTTTGACATTTTTGGTTAATAATCATGATTATTTTTTGCTGTTGATTTAATTGTGGCACAACAAATGGCTTACTGCTGTTTGTGTGGACATTCGTTCGCCATTTGTTGAGCCAGTGTTATTTGTATACCAGCTATCCCATACTTGTTGTGGTCTGCGCATTTTTAGTAGACCGTGTAGCCTTCGGTTATTATAAAAATCAACATAGCCATCAATCATTAGTTTTGCCTCATAATAACTGCTAAACTCATTGCGATCGATTAATTCCCGCTGTAATATGCTATGGTATGCTTCAATATAACTGTTCTCTTCTGGGGTTTGCTATATGTGTAAATTCTTGTTTGGCTTCTGCACTTTGTAAATACTGCTTAACGCTATTGGCTATAAATTGAGCACCATTGTCGTTTCTGATGGTTACTCCTTTAATGGGATACTTAGCATTGATTTTCCTAAATAAATTGATAACGTCTAATTGCTTAATACTACGCTGTAAAACATGGGCGATGATTTTTCTGCTATACACGTCAATTACGCTAAGTAAATAATACCAACGCTGTTCTCCATATACCCATACGTACTTGATATCCAAACACAAACATTCCATTGGATAGGTAGCCACTATCTTACGATGTTGAACAAATAGTCGTTTACCTGAGGTTCTAATAACCTTGCCAAGCAATAGTTTGTTTTCATCCATCAATCGATATACTTTTTTCGCATTGATGATATAGTTCTGCTCCTTAAGTTCTACCGTCACTTTCTGGTACCCGTAGCAAACGAACTCTTCACCCAATATGCCCTTAATAGAAGTAATAACAGCCTCATTAAGCACAAGTGCTTTACACTTACCCTATCTTGGTATTGCTGTACCATGGTTATCTTGGTTTAATTTGGATAGGTGTTTTTTTTAGCAACTCACCCTTCACTTCAAGCTCCAGTGCTTGACGGGCTATGATGCGCTTTAGTCGCTCATTTTCCTCCTCCAATGCCCTAACCTCTGGATCTACCCGTTTATATTGTGGCTGTAAACCAGCGGCACCTTGAGATAAATAACGCTGCTTCCACTTAGATAACAGTGACTGCGATAAACTGTACTTACGACTTACTTCAACGGCACCATCTCGTTCTGCTTCCTGCAATATCGATAGGCGTTCTTCCGAACTAAACTTACGATGTACTCTTGACATAATTTCCTAAAGTTATGATTACAAAATTGTTTTTAATTTTATATCCAGTCCTTTAGGGGGTTAATACAAATGAGCCAATTAGGTGACTTAAAATCCACAGTTTTCTCAATATTTTTCAAAAACCAAAAATACATACGTCTTTAGGATTAGGTATTATAAACGCAACGGGTTTTTAGATAATTGTAAGGATGTGGTATTTGGTTCATCATTCTCACAACAACATCATTGAACAAACTTTTCCTTTTATTTCTTCGATTGAACCTATACT
>CABHOW010000033.1 GCA_902168225.1 uncultured Flavihumibacter sp.
TTTTTTTTAATGATACGGCGACCACCGAGATCTACACAGAGTAGATCGTCGGCAGCGTCAGATGTGTATAAGAGACAGATTTTAATATTAAACCCTGATCCTGACAAGTAATATTCAAGCAATGTCTTTCAATGATTAGGCTTATATTCCCATTTGCAACAACTTATGGATTTTAATTGTCTATTATCCAACAAGCCACCAGTTCATGATGTATCAATTTCATCAACTGGCGTTATGACTTATAAAAATGAGTTTCAGCAGCTAATGCTAAAAAAGCAGGGTGCATAAAAGTGACCGGCGCTGTCATAAATAATCGAGTTCAATAACCTTTCTTATAAACTGTTGATTTTATTTTGAATGATTATTTTGTCGTTTTTTGTTCTAGCCAGTTCGATAGCCTTTTCAAAATGCTGTCGGGCTATATTTTTGTCACAGCCTGCGTATAGTTCACCTAGTAAAACATAATAAAAATGGTTATTGGGAAAATGCATTTTGGACATTTCAAGCAACGCTGCCTCACGGCCTTTTGCTTTGTACAAGGCATACGTTCTGTTAAGGGCAACACTTGGTGAATAATTGATTTTTAGCAATAGATCATATAGCTTTAGAATGCTTTCCCGTTTTTCCACAGTGTCTTCTTTGTGGCAATGCCAAAAGGCAATACCGGCTTCTACATGATAGGAAGTGATTTCGGACCCTTCTGCGGATTGATCTAAAAAGTAGGTGCCTTTTTCGATTAAATCCTTATTCCATAAATTTTCATTCTGATGATCATACAGGACACAATCGCTGGTCGCCGATTCTCTTGCTTCAAAGCGTGAAGCATGAAAACAAATTAACGCAATCAATGCCTTCGTTTTTGGGCGGTTTGTTATGGGTGATTCTAATAATAGCAATGCCAATCGCAGTGCTTCCCAACAAAACTCTTTTCTCAGCGTTGTGGTACTTGTAGTTGAATAGTATCCTTCGTTGAAAAGAAGATAGATAATATGTAAAACGTTTTCTAGCCGCTTATCAATCTCAAAATAAACAGGTAGTTCCATTTTTATATTTTCTACTCGCAACTTCTCTTTTGCTCGGAACAACCTTTTATTAATGGTCTCTTTCTTAGTTAAAAAGGCTTCTGAAATTTCATCAATGCCAAAGCCGCATAAAATACGTAATGCCAAACTAATCTGAGCTTCACTTGCAATCGCCGGACTGCAAATTGCAAACATCATTTGTAGCTGACTATCCTTTATGTTTTCAGTTGAGAAATCCAAATCGCTCAATTCAACAGAGTTGATTTGAATTTTAATGAGTTGCGGAATTACTTTTTTATCAAAAAGTTTATTTCTTCTTAAGTAGTAAATGGTTTTTTGTTTGGCAACAAAATAAAGCCAAGCTGTAGGATTTGGCGGTCTTCCTTTGTTACGCCATGTTTCTGTTGCTTTCAGAAATGTATCGCTAACAATGTCCTCCGCTATTTGAATGTAATCTAAGCCAAGAAGTTTGCTGATAACAGCCACCATTTTAGAAAATTCCATTTGGAATAAGTGGGAGATCGCTTCCGTTTTGTTCTGCCCTGTATTTTCCATATTAAAACAGCAAGTCCACACTATATATGAAGTGTGAACTTGCTTTAATCAATTATTTTTTAACTGCCATAAACAGGTCTTATTTCAACACTACCACCTTCGTCAATGGCAGGGCAACCATGAGCCAAAGTAGTTGCATCCTCTAATGATTCCGCTTTTACCACAATAAAACTTCCCAGTTTTTCTTTGATCTCGACAAACGGCCCGTCAGTAATAATACCGCCTTCTTTCAAAACCTTACCCTCTTGAGCAAGGCGTGGTCCGTGACTTACAAATTTTCCCTGGGCATAAATGCCCTCTACCCATTGTTGCCATTTTTTTCCAAGTACCTGCATCTTTTCAGCAGTAGCATTGCTGTAATCGTAATTTGCCTGACGGAATAGTAAGAGAAATTCTTTCATTTTATTATAATTGTTGTGAATGTAGAATATTTGATACTAATTATTTTGTATAACCTGTGGTAATTTCCTGTTATCGGGCCGTATCCACCACGACAAGACGGTTAATACACCAAATAGTAGCGGTGCAAGATATTCAGTAAAACTGTCTCCGCTTGCCAAGTGAGATACTACCGCTCCGGTCATTGCAAAAAAGAATCCTGCATATGCCCATTCTTTTATAAGTAAAAAATTGGGGATTAACAGCACTATTACTCCCAGTATTTTCCAGGTTCCAAGAATGAACATAATATACAACGGGTATCCCAGGTGTATAGTTCCTTCAACGTTTGCTTTTGCCCTAATTAACTGCGCAATTCCTCCCGAGATCATTCCCAAGGCAAGAAGCAGTGTCACTATCCAATAAAAGATCTTTCTTTTTTTTTCGCTTGTTCTTTTCTGTTCCATGTTGTTTGTTTTTAAATAGGTGCTTTTTATTATGCGTTCCAGTTTGTTAAACTTATCGTTCCACTCTTTCGAATATCTTCCTATTCCATCTGTGAATAATTCCATATTTCGCGTTTCTATTGTTTAAATTTTCACTTCCACTATAATAATGCTCGAGACAACGATAATTGGACACCAGAATGGATAATTTTTTAATGGCTTTAATAATACTCAGCACTAATCTTCAGCAGTGACATTTGGGATGCATTTTAATAAGTTATAAAACTAAGCTTATGCACCTAGCCTTACTTTTTATAGCACTGCTGTTTGCTTATGTTTGTATGTCACAGCAACTCGATTCAACCCAGTCAGGTCCGCATACCGTAAGATTTACAAGTGGCAGTCTTTTATTAAAAGGTTTATTATGGAAACTGGCTGGTACCAATCCTTTTCCCGCTGCCCTTTTTAATCATGGAAGCGAGGACAAAACGCTAAAACATCTTAACCGTATAGCACCTGCTTTACTTAGATAAGGCTATGCTTACTTCGTTCCATTCCGTAGGGACAGGGGTTGTCACAGGGTGAGGGTAGATATATTATTGA
>CABHOW010000034.1 GCA_902168225.1 uncultured Flavihumibacter sp.
GATTGAATCTTTAATATATTCAAAGGGAATTGAGAATTATTATCCAAAATATTATGAAATGCTTGTCAATCCTGAGGTTGTTGGACTTCCAACAATGGAAGACAGGACAAGAATACTAATGGTTTTACTTTCTTTACACTGCAGAACCCCCAAGCAATTCAATTACTTTTTTACTTCAATTCCAAAGGAATTCAATTACGAAATCAGCCAAATAAAAGAAGATTATAAAGGTGCACATCTATTACACACATTGACATCCTTTATTGAGGCCCACGAATTTAAGACTTTTAGAATAGCGACAATTTCTGACACATCTGAATTTATTACAAGTGATAATCCTGTTTTAATTATTAGTCCAGAGGGCGAATTGCTAAATCACAAGTTTCCGGAACAATTCAACGGAAATAACAGGATTGTGATTCCTCTAGACAGAAAAAATTGTTGCATTTTAACCGATGCTACGGATAAAAATGGAATAAGTGTCGTTGGGAAAATGTTTTACAATAAAATTGATAGGATTTTAGTTGACTGCACATTTACCCAGAATATAAATTTTAGAATGCTTCAAAGTGCTGATAATTATTATTTTGGTAGTGAGAAATATTTAAAGGCATTTTTTAGTTTAGTAAAACTTGTTTGACGCCAACCATTCCGCAGGAATATAAAAAAGGAGCTACTATTTTTTATTCAATACCTTAATATAAATCATTCCCAACGCTTTTGTCGCTCGGTGTTCAGATGGTAAAGTGGCAATTGAATAGTTTTCTTTTAAAATTTTTATATGACAGAACAGTCTTTTGAGTATAAAGTATTGCGTTTTTTAAATGATAGAATTGAATGCTATGACGTTACTGATCAGTCTTTAAAAATTGTGTTCTATGACGTTCCCTCCAATGAATATAGGGAAGGTATGGAACAGCTAAAAAAGGGAGGTTATGTAAAAAATAAGGATGTGCATGGACAGGGTATTTCGATAAGTTCCGATGGACAGACGAAACTGCAGCAATTGCAAAAAATGGTGGATGCAGAAAAAAAACCAGCCAACCCGCCTGCACTAAAGCATCCCTTAGGGTTGACACAGGAATTATTTTGGACCTTACTACTCGCTTTCATAGGAGGGGCTTTTGGTTTGGGGGTCTACTTTGGATCAAACAAATTTGATAGGAACTTAATTGAATTATCGGATAACAATAGGAGCCTGCAAGACACCATTAAAGCGCGTGAAAGTACCATTAAGGTTATTCAGCACAATTCGGATACTGCTTTAGATATCTTAGGTCACATGCCTTATCAGGAGATGAGGTTAGATACTACTTCCTTTAGAAAAGTTCAAACGACCATTGAAAATGCTGGCGCATTTTTGTCCAGGGACAAATAGGTCATGCCCGCTATCAACCCAAAAGTTATACTTCTCCTTACTATTTGACCCATGACACCAAACTTCTCAAAAAACATAAAAGAACTTATAATTAAAAAACCTCTTGCCCCCGAGGATATTCAACCATTAAAGACAGCTCTTAAAAAATATGCTGAGGATTACCTGAACACAAAGAAAGGCGGTAATAGTAGTATTAATCTGACAGATATCATAACGAGTGACATAAAGGTGGCTGACGCTAATAATAATTTTATTCGTGACATTGGCAGACAATTGGAACGGACACGAAACTATACGATGTATGAAAATAAAAAGGATGACGGTAGCTATGAAATTGTAGTTGTTCCTTTAGATAGGTCATGGTGGGAAAAATACAATCCATTACAGACATTTGGTGGAGTCGTTTTAGGTGCAGCTCTTACATTTTTTGGAAATATGATAATTAACCAAGAAAAAAAACACACGCCATTACAAACAATAAACATAGAGGATTCCAGAATTCAGCCGCTGTATGACTCTATTGACAAACTTAGAAATGAGTTAAATGCTGTTGAAGATACTTTAACAAAATACAAGCACAAATAGGTTTGACTGAGCAATATTAAGGAACTCAGGTGATATACACCTGCTATTTCGGTAAGCCCGGATCCGTTAAAGCTTTTTTAATCTACCTAAGTTAAATCTATTGGAGCCCGATTATAAAGTTTACATCATATGTAACAAGTTAAACTATGCCTCCGAGGTATATCAACTCCTATTATTTTTTATCAAAAGTTAAAATAGCCGAATGTTCTTCGCCAACCCGCTTTTCAGGGCTTGAAAGGTCTATTCTTTCAGCGATCAATTTACTCTGATCGCCATTAAAATACGGTGGTATTTGCATGAATGTACAATTTTCTCCCGCTTTAAACATAAAACTATCGTTGGAGTTCAACATGAAGAACTGATAACAGTATCTTCCAAAAGATAAGGCTACAACTTTTGTTGGTATGTGCAGCCCGGCATGCTCTGGCTTTTTCCTGTAAGTAATTACGTATGGTCTTTGTAGATTTCTAGGTAAAGTGAATTTAGCTAATTCAGCAATGCTTTTTAACTTATTATCAAATCCGGTACCGGTAATAATTTTTAATGTAGGTTCATAATCTTGCAATTCAGTTGAACTTAGTAACGAATACCCAATTTTATATAGCGATTTCATCACATGCAAGGGTATGTATGGCTGTTTAACACCAGTTAATTTTATACTGTTTTCATCCATGCTATTTTGACCAGCCCGGTAATCTAAAATATCAATGTAATTGGCGCCATCCTCAACCTTTGTCAATCGCATGTTTAATTGACCATCAACGCTTTTAAAGACAGGAACTCCATTCTGACCTCTAATTACGTCCACAGTACGCATCATGCCCAGGTATTTAGAGAAGCTATCCTCATATGTACCAAACAGCATGTTGCAGTTATCACACTCACAGTCGTGAACCAGGTATCTGTTACCGATCAATTGTGGTAGTACATGAGCCTGCTTTTTAAATGTTGTATCTGGATGTTGCCTGTTACAGAAACGACATATTCTTTCAGTCAGCTTTGTAAGCTTAAGTTTTTGTGCGGGGGCAATGGCAAATAAATCAGGTGAATAACAGTGAAGAAACTGTTCGAATGCCTCACCCATAGCACCGCTGAAAGGGTTATCAATCGAAAAGGTAAACTCCTTTCTTTCTGTATAATTATATACCTGGTATTTAGGCATGGTCAATCATTTAATTGCAATTTGATATGTTTTTTTTGGTAAATACCAAAAAATGGTATAAGTTTTTTGAAATTAAATTGCTTTTATAAGCAATTGTAACTAAAACAAAAACTGCAATGATTTACAAACATGAAACACGAATTGGCAACCTCTTCAGTTCTTATGGGGTTAAGCTTGAATTGATAACAATTGATGATGTACCTAAACTGCGTGGGGAAGATGGACGACAAGTTATAACCGGCTTAACATGGGAAGCTTTAGAACCAGTACCAATTACCACTCCCTTGCTGGAGAGCTTTGGCTTTACGTATGATAGTGGCAGTAAAACGATGCACATTCCAGGCATTCTCCTTATACAACACCACGATCATTGGTATTTAATGCAAGGACAAACTGAAATATCAAGGCCTTTCAAATATTTGCACGAGTTGCAAAACCTCCATTTTTGCATAAAAAGAGATGAATTGATCAATAGTACGACGACTACAGCTGAAGGAATGAACCACTATCGTTTCGGCAATTTTGTAAACTGGGGAGCTGAACATTTACCGATTACAGTGATAACAACTTCTGCAGCCGATTCATCTTATAGGTCAGAACCACCTTTTACCAGATCTACCAACTTTAAAGACATTAACTTATCAGAAAGCTGGTTGTCACGTTTCGGGTTTACAATTAATAGCACATTGACTCACCCACTTCTGCCACAATATTACTTTAATAAAGAACATGATGGTTATTATATGCGGACACTTGTCAACGGGTATATAAACAAAAATCATCCAGTACAATTCGTTCACCAATTGCAAAACCTGCTTTTTATCGTTACAGGTCATGAGTTGAGCTTCCAATAAATAGATAGACGTATACCATTAATTAAGAACAGGTATAGTAATACCTGTTCTTAATTAATCACATTGCCTGTGATAATTCATTGCTCCTTTTTTAAACCGACTTTCATCCCCGCCAGCTTCTCCTTCAATACCTTCATATTCTGGCTTACCTTCTTTTGACTAACCTTTGCATATATCTGTGTAGTACGTATGCTGCGATGGCCTAACAGTTGGCTAACGGTTTCAATAGGCACATCCTGCTCCAACAGAATAGTTGTAGCAAATGTGTGGCGCGCCATGTGGGTGGTGAGATACTTTTTAATTCCGCATACGTCGGCTATTTCTTTCAGGTAGCCATTGTAACACTGGTTGGTGTTTACTGATAGTAAGCGGTTCTTGCTGCGGCACCAAAGATGGTTACGGTACTTTTCGACAATCTCTAAAGCAATGGGTAGGAGTGGTACCCGTTCGGGTGTACCGGTTTTGCGGCGATCGGTGGCGATCCATTTTTCGCCGTCGATGCCGGTTACAATGTTATCGGGTGTAAGGTGGTATACATC
>CABHOW010000035.1 GCA_902168225.1 uncultured Flavihumibacter sp.
TAGTCTCGTGGGCTCGGAGATGTGTATAAGAGACAGGCATTAATAATATCGTTGATATCACAAATTTTATATTACACGAAACAGGGCAGCCTCTTCACGCTTTTGATGCTGCTGCGATCACCGGTAATAAAGTAATCGTTAAAACATTACCTGCCAATACCGAATTCATCACACTTGATCAAAAGAAAAGAATATTACACGAGCAAGATCTAATGATTTGTAACGCTACTGAGGGTATGTGTATTGCCGGAGTATTTGGTGGTATAGCTAGTGGGGTTAGTGAAACTACTACAAGTATCTTTCTGGAGAGTGCCTGTTTTCACCCAACCTGGATTCGGAAAACATCTTTGCGCCATGATCTGAGAACCGATGCCGCTTCTCGTTTTGAAAAGGGAGTAGATATTTCCAACACGGTGAATGTGCTTAAAAGAGCGGCCTTATTAATAAAAGAAGTAGCCGGAGGTGAAATATGCGGGGATATTATTGATATATATCCAAATCCAAAACCAAAAGCTTCGGTTAGGATCAAATACCATTATCTAAAAAAATTAAGCGGTAAAAATTATCATCCCGATCAAGTAAAGAAAATCCTTTCTGCACTTGGGTTTGAAATAGTGAAAGAAGGATTAGATGAATTGTGGGTAGATGTTCCATACAGCAAGCCCGATATCAGTATCCCGGCCGATTTAGTGGAAGAGATTTTACGGATTGATGGATTAGATAGTGTAGAAATACCACAGTCTATTACGATTAGTCCGGCTACTGAGCAACTGGGGATCAAAGAAAATCTTAGAGAAAAAATTACTGCTTTTTTAGTGGGCAGGGGATTCTCAGAAATAGTTACTAATTCTATTACCAATAGTAGATACTTTGAGCAAGATGGTATTGCCTTTGTAAAAATGCTCAATAATTTAAGTATAGAGTTAGATACATTGAGGCCATCCATGTTAGAAACAGGTTTGGAAACTATTGCCTATAATATCAATAGGAAAAATAATAGTTTGCATTTATTCGAATTTGGTAAAACCTATCACCCCCAAGCATCGGGTTATAGAGAAGAAGAACATTGCACCCTTTATATGACTGGTAAAAAAACTGAGCCGGGATGGAGAACCAAATCGGTAGATAACGATTTCTTCGACCTGAAAGGCTTAACCATAGCGGTTTTAAAATGGTGTGGCCTGAACGATATTAGTATTCAACAAACGGAACAAATAGGTTATTTTACGGTAAAAACAGGCAAACAGAATATTGGTTTTTTACAGGAAGTGAGTGCGCAAAAATTATTTGCTTTCGATATTAAACAGCCGGTTTATCAGTTGGATATCAATTTCAATACCTTAGTAAAAATTGTTGAGGCTATCCGAGTAACCTACAAAGAAGTGAATAAATTTCCTGAAGTTACACGCGATTTGGCACTGGTAGTTGATCGAGCCATTACTTATCAACAGCTTGAAAAAGCAGTACAACAGTCAAAACCCGCAAAATTGCAATCCATGCGATTATTTGATGTGTTTGAAAGCGATAAATTAGGTACTAATAAAAAGTCGATGGCGGTGAGTTTTACTTTTGCCGATGATACGAAAACGCTTACCGATAAAGAAATTGATAGTATGATGCAGAGATTAATAGGTGGGTTTGAAAAAGAGATACAAGCCGAAATAAGAAAATAAAAAAGCTATCTTCAAGTATGCTTGAATTAAACGCTTCATTAGATGAGTTGCAAATAAAAATGCAAGAATTGCTGAAAACCTATAAGCAATTACGCAAGGAGAACGAGCATTTAACAAAAGAACTTGAGGAAGCCAAGCAACAAAATGAAGTGGTACAAAAAAGGCTCCAGGAGCTCGATCAAAAGCTAGCTGCAGCCCGTATTAGCAATGGCAACTGGAGTGAACTAGAAAAACAGGCCCTACAGAAAAAAATAGATTCGTATTTAAAAGAAATAGATAAGTGTATAGCACTTTTACATGCATAATATGAGTGAACTGATCCCTGTAAATATCGTGGTGGGCGATCGTACTTATCGCTTAAAAATTGAACCTTCCGATGAGGAAATGGTACGTAAAACCGCCAATCTTATCAATGAAAAAATAAGTGCTTTTAAATTACAATTCGCCGGAAAAGATATGCAGGATTATATTTCGATGGTATTATTATGGTTTGCCACCGAACAAAAACAAGGTACCAACCCTGTAGATGCCCAAGATGCCTTACAGAAAATTAGAGATTTAACGGCTTTGGTGGAGAAGAGTCTTTAAGGGATAAGGTATAAGGTTTAAGGAGTAAGGAATAAGGAATAAGGCTGGATCGAAGCGTCAGTTCTATCTAAAGATACACATCAACTTATTTTTTACCTTTACAAGCTCATATAATTCCCGTCTCCCGTCTCCCGTCTCCCGTCTCCCGTCTCCCGTCTCCCGTCTCCCGTCTATCGTCTATTTTCACTATCTTCGCAAAAACCGACACTTATTAGTAAAAAATGAGATGTGTAACGGAAAATAGGATTGTGAAATTTTTAAACTTTTGCCAAAGTCATGGATCAGACAATTATATCAATACTTGTAGGCGTTGTTGCGCTTATAATTGGAGTAGTAGCGGGTAAAATCATTTTTGCCAAAAACACAAAACAACAAGTAGAAGAAGCAAACCTCCAGGCTCAAACCATCATTAAAGAAGCGGAACTAAGAGCCGAAACCATAAAAAAAGAGAAACAACTCGAAGCCAAAGAGCGCTTTGTTCAGTTGAAGGCGGAGCACGACCGGGAAGTACTCGATAAGAACCGCAAAATTGGAGAAGCCGAAAACCGTATCAAACAGAAAGAAATTACTATCAACCAAAAGGAAGCTAGTATAGATAAGCAGGTTAAGGAAAATGAAGCTATTAAAGAAAATCTCAATCGTCAAATTGAGTTGGTAAATCATAAGCGTACCGAACTAGAGAAACACCAAGAAGAACATATTGGTCGCCTTGAAAAAGTAGCTGGGTTAAGCGCAGAAGAAGCCAAACAACAACTCATTGAAAGCCTTAAGCAAGAGGCGCAAACGCAGGCGCTTTCTCTTCAACAAGAAATTATTGAAGATGCCAAACAAAAAGCGAATAAAGAAGCCCGTAAAATTGTTATTCAATCTATCCAACGTACTGCAGCGGAGCAAACTATCGAAAATACGGTTACTGTTTTCAACTTAGAAACAGACGAAATAAAAGGACAAATCATCGGTAGAGAAGGTCGTAATATCCGTGCCATAGAAGCCGCTACGGGTGTGGATTTGATCGTAGATGATACCCCCGAAGCGATTGTGCTTTCCTCCTTCGACCCACTCCGTAGAGAAATTGCCCGATTGAGCTTACAGCGTTTAGTTGCAGATGGTAGAATTCACCCCGCCCGTATAGAGGAAGTGGTTGAAAAAACACGTCGACAATTAGAAGAACAGGTTATGGAAATTGGAGAACGTACCGTTATTGAAATGGGTATCCACGGTTTACATAAAGAATTAGTAAGGATAGTTGGAAAGATGAGATTCCGCTCTTCTTACGGACAAAACCTACTCATGCACAGTCGCGAAACGGCTAATTTATGCGGTATCATGGCAGCCGAATTAGGAATGAACCCTAAATTGGCAAAACGTGCCGGGTTACTCCATGATATTGGTAAAGTGCCCGATGAAGAAACAGAGTTAAGTCACGCTTTATTAGGCGCTAAGCTGGCAGAAAAATATGGTGAAAACCCTGCGGTGGTAAATGCTATAGGCGCCCACCACGATGAAATGGAAATGTTATATGTAATCTCCCCCATTGTTCAGGCTTGTGATGCGATTAGTGGTGCCCGCCCCGGTGCCAGAAGGGAAATTATGCAGCAATACTTGCAGAGAATCAAAGACTTAGAGAATTTGGCCTTGGCCTATCAAGGGGTAGAAAAAGCTTATGCTATACAGGCAGGTAGAGAGTTAAGGGTGATTGTAGAAGCTGAAAAAGTAACCGATACCGATAGTGATAAACTCAGTTTTGAAATAGCCCAGAAAATTCAGACGGAAATGACCTATCCGGGACAAATCAAAGTAACCGTAATACGAGAAAAAAGAGCCGTAAACGTAGCGAGGTAAAAAAAACCGAAAAGAGTAGTTCTTTATTGGTTTTTTCCCTACCTTTGCCGTCCGCAAAAATTAAAGTTATGAACGCAGCAGTTCAGTTTGTACATGATCAGTTAACTGTAAAGAAAGAATATCCAAAATTCAAAGCAGGTGATAATATCACTGTGAATTATAAGATCATTGAAGGTGGTAAAGAGCGTATCCAAAGCTTCCGTGGAGATGTTATTAAGCTTCAAGGCAATGGTGCTACCTCTTCATTCACTGTTCGTAAAATTTCAGATGGTGTAGGTGTTGAACGTTTGTTTCCTATCCTTTCACCAAATATCGATTCTATCGTTTTAAACAAAAGCGGTAAAGTACGCAGAGCCAAATTGTTTTACCTACGTGAAAGAAGCGGTAAAAGTGCTCGTATTAAAGAAAAACGTTTCTAATATTTTTAGAATGATAAGAAAAAGCGAAAACCATAGGTTTTCGCTTTTTTTATTGCATTTGCACCATCCAATTATATTACCTTTACCCAACTAAATAAAACATCATGGGTAATTTAGGTTTTCAAGAGCTATTGATCATCGGATTAGTAGTATTAGTTTTATTCGGTGGTAGAAAAATCCCCGAGTTCATGCGCGGCCTAGGAAAAGGTATTCGCGAATTTAACGATGCTAAAAACAACGTTAAAAAAGAACTCGAAGAAGGTATGAAAGAAAAAGATAGCACTAACGCATAATTTTTGGTTTAACGTTTATTGCATTGTTTCGTTTTCACTCTATCTCCGATTATCATAAAGCATTACAGAACGGCCAAACCACCTGTGTGGAGGCCGTTCTTTTTTATCTGGATGCCATTGAGCAGCATAAGCATTTAAATGCCTATATAGAAGTTTTTGCCGATGAAGCCTTAGCCCGAGCTAATGAACTCGATTTATTTCGCTCCCAAGAAGGGATTACTACCCCTTTACATGGTGTAATTATTGGGTTGAAAGATGTGATCTGCTATAAAGATCATGCCGTATCTGCTGCCTCAAAAATTTTACAGCCTTTTACTTCCATTTACAGCGCTACCGCAACACAGCAACTAATAGACGCCGGAGCAATTATTATTGGCCGACAAAATTGCGACGAATTTGCCATGGGTAGCAGCAACGAAAACTCTGCTTACGGTCCTGTTAAAAATGCTCGGGATACCGGTCGTGTTCCGGGCGGATCTTCCGGAGGCTCAGCTGTAGCAGTTCAAGCCGGTTTATGTATGATAAGTTTGGGATCAGATACAGGTGGTTCGGTAAGGCAGCCCGCAGATTTCTGTGGTATTGTAGGCTTAAAACCAAGCTATGGAAGGGTTTCAAGGTATGGGCTCATTGCTTACGCTTCCTCCTTCGATCAAATAGGTATTTTTGCCAACAATATCCCGGATGCAGCCATTGTTCTGGAAACTATTGCAGGAGAAGATGAATACGACAGCACTGTTTCTTCTGTTTCAGTGCCTACTTATACTTCAGCCTTAACGCTTCCCCCTAAAACCTATAAAATCGCTTATTTCGAGGAAGCGCTAAATCATCCTGCACTCGATCCTACAATTAAAAAGGAGATTACGAATACCATCGAATTATTAAAAGCAGATGGGCATTGTGTTGAACCGGTAAGCTTCAACTTATTAAACTATTTAGTACCTACTTATTATGTACTTACCACCGCAGAAGCTTCCAGTAATTTATCGAGATTTGATGGAGTCCGCTTTGGCCATCGTACAAAAAAAGAAGGGCTCGACCTAACAGATATGTACAAAGCCTCTCGTAGCGAGGGTTTTGGAGAAGAAGTAAAACGCAGGATATTACTGGGTACTTTTGTATTGAGTGAAGGTTTCTTTGATGCTTACTTTACAAAAGCGCAACAAGTTCGCCGATTACTAAAGCAGCAAACCGATGATATTTTCGCTGCTTATGATTGTATCATCTCTCCTACTGTACCGGCTCCTGCATTTAAATTGGGTGAAAAAAACAATGATCCTATCGAAATGTTTCTCGCAGATATATTCACTGTTTACGCAAATTTGGTGGGTATCCCTGCCATTTCCATTCCTCTCTATACGCACGAAAACGGGATGCCATTTGGGTTACAATTGATGACTGCAGCTTTTGATGAATTAACTTTGCTACAGCTTTCACAAATACTGATGGCAAAGCAAGATGAAAGAATATAAGATCATATTAATTCTCCGCTTTCTTTTTGTTACATCTTTACTATCGGCTCAACAAGATAGTACCGATAAAATTGGCTTCAGCTCTTTATTCAAGAATAAGTTTGATTCTTCAAAACCTTATGCAGCACAGCTGAATCCACGTGCTGTTTCATTTGTACAAGAGTATATTAAAAAACAAGGCAAAGAACTAGAGCGTATGAAAAGTTGGGGGAAGCCTTATTTTGATGTGTATGATAATATACTCAAACTATATGGTATACCTACCGAAATGAAATATCTCAGTGTTATCGAAAGCCATTTACGATCGGGCCTGGTATCCTGGGCCGGTGCGGTAGGCCCTTGGCAAATTATGGACTATGAGGCCAAAAGATTTGGATTACGCGTAGGGGTTAATGATGAGAGAACCGACTATATTAAAAGTACCCATGTAGCTGCTAAATTAATGCGTGAACTGTACTCCGAATTTAATGATTGGCTTTTGGTAGTAGCTGCTTATAATGGCGGTGCAGGAAGGGTTCGGCAATGTATTCGCAAATCGGGTAGCAAGAGTTTTTGGGACTTGCAATATTATCTTCCCGAGGAAACAAGAAATCATGTAAAAAAATTTATTGCCACGCACTATATTTTTGAGGGGAGCGGAGGCTGGACCACCATGACGGCCGCAGAAGCAAAATACCAAAAAGAAAATATGCCCTCACTCACAAAGCCGATATTATCTGCTGAAGAAGAAGAGAATACCACTACAATTGAAATAAGCGGCAGGTATCAATCACTTATTATTGCGAATGAACTACTGATAAATATCAGTCAATTCAATAAATGGAATCCCGGTTTAGATAAACAATTAGCAGAAGGAAAAAAATATTTACTCCGAATTCCAAAAGATAAACTTTCGGTTTTTGAGGCGAAGAAGCCCCAGTTACTCGCAGCTTCGCTGCGGGCATTATTAGAAGGTAATATACCTGTTAAGCAGTAATCTAATTCACTACTTTATCGGCACAGCAACTGCTGGCAAAGGCTTCCGGCTTGGCTTTGAAAGCAAATCCCATCCCTAAGATATAACCCATCGCTTCTCGTAGGGCATCATTGCTTTTAAACTGCGGATTGGTATTGATATCGGCATGTACTTCCATATCAACCTGGTACTCGATAAACAAATTACAGAGTTCATACGCGATTTCAATACTTTTTGCAACTTCTACCAACATCCGTTCTTTGATATGGTATTTTTGTTTTGTTTTTTCGTTGTGGATATACATAAATCCACCGTTGTGTTCACGCAAAAAAACAATTACGGTTGCAAACTCAGTATCATCGCCTTTAACCTGACTGTCGGTGCCGATACATACTTTTAAACGAGTGCCTTGAGCTGTTTCCCTTTTGATGGCTTCTTCTACTGCATCTTTAATAGGAAGTGTGATGGGCTCACCATTGAATTTTCTCCAACGCATATAATGAAGGTTTTTCTAAGTTACGTATGTTGTTGCCTACAAAAATCAATCTCGCGTCAAATTATTATTAACAGTTGGGGATAGAGGAGATAGGAAATAGGTGTTAGGGGATAGATAATAGGGGAATTGGTATCTCCTATAACCTATTCCCTATAACCCAGTACCTTTGCCTCATGAAACTTCTACTTCAATACCTCAAACCTTATAAATGGTTAGTAATGCTGGCTTTGCTATTAGCCGCAATCAACCAATCTTTCTCTATGCTTGATCCGTTTTTCTTCGGAAAAATGCTCGATAAATATGGCATGCACCCTTTAGAAACCGGCTATTTCAATGAAAGTAAAAAGTTTATTGCTACAGGTACAAGAACCGAATCCGAATTTATCTGGGGGGTCCTGGGTTTCTTAGGAATCCTCATCAGTGTTGCCATGGTATCCCGTATTGCTAAAGCCTTTCAAGATTATTTTAGTAATGTGGTAGTACAAAAATTCGGTGCAAAAATTTTTACCGATGGTTTGAAACACTCTATGCAATTACCTTATCAGGAATTTGAGGATCAGCGCAGTGGGGAAACACTTTCAATTTTATCTAAAGTAAGGACCGATACCGAAAAATTTATCATCGCTTTTATCAATGTACTCTTTAGTATTTTGGTAGGTATCGTTTTTATTTCAGTATACTCTTTCCGCTTGCATTGGTCGATCATGCCCATATATGCAACGGGTATTGTACTATTATCATTACTCACCAACTTGTTAAGCAAGAAAATTAAAGCGATACAAAAAACAATCGTAAAAGAAACTACTTCTTTAGCAGGCACAACTACCGAAAGCCTACGTAATATTGAACTGGTAAAAAGTTTGGGGCTTACCGATCAGGAAATATCTCGATTAAATAAAAACACCTATAAAATTTTAGGGCTTGAATTACGCAAAGTAAAAAGTGTTCGTTCACTAAGTTTTGTACAAGGCACTTTTGTGAACTTCCTCCGACAAATTATCATGTTTACACTGCTATGGTTGGTTTTTAGCGGAAAGCTAACTGCAGGTGAGGTAATGACACTAACTTTTTATTCCTTCTTTATTTTTGGTCCACTTCAGGAAATAGGGAATATTATTCTCTCTTACAGAGAAGCAGAAGCTTCCCTAAATAATTTTCATACTCTCATGCAGAAGCCTTCTGAACCAACACCTTTGGCACCACATAAAATTGGTAAGATCGCTTCCCTTACTTTCGAGCATATTACTTTCAAACACCAAACTGCACAATATAACGCCCTTGACGACATTAGCTTTGAGGTATCAAAGGGTGAAACCATTGCCTTTGTAGGCCCATCAGGTGCCGGTAAAAGCACTTTGGTTAAACTCTTGGCAGGCTTATATCGTGCACAAAAAGGAACCATCAAATACAATGGTGTAAATGCAAACGAAATCAATTTTGATGAACTAAGGTCGCAGATAGGTTTTGTTACACAAGACACACAACTATTTGCGGGTACCATTCGTGAAAACTTATTATTTGTTCATCCCGGTGCAACAGATGAGGATCTACATGAAGCGCTTCATAAAGCAAGTTGTGATAATCTGCTTGCCCGCGCTGAAAAGGGAATTGATACGATGATTGGGGAAGGCGGACTAAAATTAAGTGGCGGAGAAAAACAACGGCTATCCATTGCCCGCGCACTCATTCGTCATCCACAACTGCTTATTTTTGATGAAGCTACTTCCGCATTAGATAGTATTACAGAAGAAGAAATCACGAATACCATTCGTTCTATTTCCGCCCAAAAAGAACAAATTACAGTAATGATCGCCCATCGGTTAAGTACCATTATGCATGCCGATCGTATCTATGTATTAGAAAAAGGGCAAGTAGCGGAAACAGGTACCCATTCGGACCTTTTAGCTGAAAAAGGTTTGTATTATGCAATGTGGCGCCAGCAGATTGGGGAAAGGAAGCAATTATTTGTGGCTAGTGTGTAGTGTATAGTGAGTAGTAGATAGTCTATAACTAATTACTCACTACCCACTACTCACTTTGCACTATACACTATTCTCGGTCAAACTTCTTCTTAATATATTCTAAAACCGAAGGATCTTCTAATCCTTCCATATCACTTAGTTCCAATTCTAAGGCTTTGGTACTTAATTGTATTTCTACGAGTGAAATAAATAAGGAAACAGCAAAACTCAATAAGCTAAAGGCAAAAATCCAGTGTGCCATAACCATCCAATCGTTGTAAATGAAATACATACAAAGAATACCGCTTAAAAAAGTGAGTACCCCAAGGGCCTGCATATTTTTGATGAGCTTTAGCCGATAACGCAGGTTACGGATTTGGGCATGCACAATATCTTTTTGTTTATGTCCATCATATTTATCATGCAAAGAGCGTACTCTATTAGAGAGTGCTAAAAAACGATTGGTATAAGCTAACATTACTAAGCTTATTGCCGGAAATAATAAAGCAGGGGTATTGATACTAATATCCATCCTTAAAACTAAGAATAATTATACAGTACTTGTACATACCTGTTTTGGATATTTTTATAATATAACAGAATAATTAGTAAACCGAGTAATAATATATTCAAGAGGAATACGGAAGGATAGAAGCTGAAAATAAATGCGCCGACCAGCGTAAGTCGCGCAAAATCCAAATAAAATACCCATTTCTTTTGCTCGATCATAGCACCGGTACTGATTACACTTAGTAAAATAAAAACAGTACCAATAAATAATTGCCATCCATTGTAATAATGACCAAATAAAATAAATAGAAATAGTGTGCTTAGCGTTACGATGGTTTGAGTAGCGATAAAAGCTTTTAAGAAAGGAGTTTGTGCAAAATGCTCATTCCTATTCAGTAATTTCTTTTCTAATAAAATACGTATGCGGGGGTCAATATTATCAGGCCTTCCGAAAATAACCTTAAGCTTCTCCCATAAACCGTCCGCCCTTCTATAAGCAACTATCATCTCTAATAAAAAATGAAAATGCTGCCATAAAAAGCTATGGCTATTAAGGGGTTTAGTTAAACCATATACCGGAGTTTCTGTTTCTTTAGCAAAAGTGCCAAACAGTTTATCCCAGATAATTAGCACATCTCCGTAGTTTTTATCCAGGTATATTTCGTTACTACTATGATGCACTCGATGATGAGAGGGCGTAACAAAAATGTATTCTAGCCAACCCAATTTGCCAATCAGCTGCGTATGTGTAAAAAAAGGATAAGCTCCGTGTATCAAGAGTAGTATTGTAATCATTTTAGGGTCGAAACCAATAAGTGGTAGGACAGCCCAAAATAAACCTCGGGCTACTGCTTGAAAAACAGTTATACGTGCAGAAACGGTATAATTATAGTCATCGCTCTGATGATGAACCACATGGGCACTCCAAAATAGGTTTATTTCATGGCCGAACCGATGATACCAATACCATAATAAATCTGTCAGTAAAAATAGAAGTACCCAAGTAATCCAACTTTTAGAAAACTGAAATAAGGCAAAATGATCATGTATCCATGTAAACACGTAAAAGAATGCACCCGTTGTAAGCATATCGGCTAATCTCTCTCCAATACCCACATTAATATTAGCAACAGCCTCATTAAAATGGAATATTTCCTTTTCTTTCCTCTTGGCCAATCTATACTCCAATACCATAAAAAATAAGAAAAATGGTACCGCTAGGGCTATATAGTTAAGGTTCATACTACAAAACTAAGGGCTATCAATTATTCTACCAAAATAGTAGACTAAATATACTATAGTCATTCCGGCTTTAACAATTCAATTTGTTTTAATACCTTGCTACAAAGCATTGTTATGAGAAAAACTATCTTTCTTATTTTATTATTCCCTTCCTTTCTTATTGCCCAAAATTTCGATTCAGCTTGGCTTTCAAAGAATTATACCAAAAAAGAAATCATGATTCCCATGAGGGACGGGGTAAGGCTTTTTACTTCTTTTTATATCCCCAATGATCAATCAGAGCAGCATCCGATACTATTAACGCGTACCCCTTACTCCTGTGCGCCCTATGGGGAGAATCGTTTAAGAAATTTTCAACGGGGGCATTGGAAAGAATATCTAAAGGAGAATTACATCATTGTTACACAGGATGTACGTGGCCGATGGATGAGTGAAGGTGTATTTGAAGATGTAAAGCCATATAATAATAATCAGAAAACAAGCCCGGGTGTAGATGAAGCCACTGACACTTACGATGCTATAGATTGGATGGTTAAAAACATCCCCAATAACAACGGAAAAGTAGGTGTTTTCGGTATTTCGTATCCCGGTTTTTATAGCACAATGGCTGCTCTAAGTAACCACCCGGCTTTAAAAGCAGTTAGCCCGCAGGCACCGGTTACCGATTGGTTTATTGGAGATGATTTTCACCATAACGGCGCTTTTATGCTTATGGACGCGTTTTCATTCTATAGTGGCTTTGGTAAACCACGACCAAAACCCACAACTGTTGGTCCAAGTGGGTTTATATTTCCAACAAATGACAACTATAGTTTTTATTTAAAAACAGGCCCTTTACCTGAATTTGCGAAACTAATGGGCGATAGTATTTTGTTTTGGAAAGATTTGTACAATCATCCAACCTACGATGCGTGGTGGAAAGCCCGTAACACCCGCAATTTTGTGCAAAATATATCTCCACAATTGGCTACACTGGTAGTAGGGGGGTTATTTGATGCCGAAGATTGTTTTGGGGCATGGAATTTATATAAAGCCATAGAGAAAAAAGCAACTAATAATAATAAAATTGTGATGGGGCCTTGGTATCATGGTCAATGGGCAAGTGGCGATGGAACAAAGCTTGGTAATGTACAATTTGGATCTAATACCGCAGCATGGTATGCTACGAATATTGAAGTTCCCTTTTTTAATTACTACTTAAAAGGTAAAGGTTCATTGAATAATCTCCCGGAAGCTTCTATTTTTTTTAGCGGAGAAAATGACTGGAGAACCTTTCAGGAGTGGCCTGTAGCAACAGCCATAACAAAAAAATTCTTTCTTTTAGCCGATGGTAAACTAGATACAATCAGCAGCAAAAAAGAAACCTATAGCGAATATATCAGCGATCCTGCAAAACCAGTTCCCTATACAGAAGATATACATTTACACAGAACCAGAGAGTACATGACAGATGACCAGCGATTTGCTGCCCGCAGAACAGATGTATTAACCTATCAATCCGCATTATTAGAAACCGACCTAACACTTGCCGGGCCCATTATAGCAAATATTGTAACAGCCATTAGCACAACAGATGCTGATTTTGTAGTAAAAATTATTGACGTTTTTCCGGATGACTTTGCTTATCCCTCAAATAGCAATTATCCGATGACGGGTTATCAAATGCTTGTTCGGGGTGAAATTATGAGAGGTAAGTTTCGTAAAAGTTTCGAGCAACCTATCCCTTTCAAACCAAATACCAAAGAACTGGTTCGCTTTCAGTTACCGGATATTGCACATACCTTCAAAAAGGGTCATCGTTTAATGGTTCAGGTACAAAGCAGTTGGTTTCCTTTAGCCGATAGAAATCCACAACAGTTTCTGGATATTTTTAAAGCAAAAGCGAGTGATTTTATTAAATCAACCATTAAAATTTATGAGCCTGCTTCTTATATAGAAGCTCCCATAATTTCCAACTCAGCGGCACATTTAACTTCACACTAAAATTCCTTCCCATATTAAACACACCCATTCTTTCTGTAACAATAATAGTATCAGCACACTTTAATCTACTCAAGTGGTTTTACTTTTTAGATCATTGTTGCACAAAAATTATCTTACCTTGATCATAGCCCTGACTTGTTGAACGGATAAATTTTGTAACCGGGCATAATATATGCCTGTCGGAAGATTTCCTCCATTAAATGATACGGAGTAAGTACCGGCAGCATATTCCTTGTCTACCAGATTCGTGATAACCCTACCCGTGGTATCCATAATCTGAATAAGTGTATGCCCACCATTTGTTTTGAAAGTGATAACCGTATTACTTGTGAATGGATTGGGGTAATTATGTACTAATGTTTCACCCGATAGGTTCACCGCTTTATTACAACCTGCTGCATTTACTAAGGGAAGAGTTTGATAATTCTTCAACATTACTTGTTGTAAATCTTTATCATCTACACATAACCAGTTAGACAAAAGGGTTGCGTAGATACTTCTAAAATCATATTGGAAAGGTATATTATCATTCACCGTAACACTCGCCCCGAAAGAAGGAGTATCCCCTAAAACATTACCGATTACTTGTTTTCCGAAAACAAATAAAGGTGCGGCAGAACCATGATCGGTTCCGGTACTTGCATTACTTTTTATTCTTCTGCCAAACTCAGAAAAAGTAACACCAACAACTCTATTTTCAATCTCTAAAAATTTCAGATCGTCCTGAAAGGCTTTAATTCCTTCGCTTACATTTTTTAATAAATTGGCATGTGTACCGGTTGTAGTATCAGTGCTATTCACTTGAGCAGCATGGGTATCAAAGCTTCCATAATTCACCATGTAAACACGTGTTTGCAATCCTCCTTTAATTAGTCTTGCTACTATTTTAAGCTGATCCGCCAGTGGATTATTAGTTGGGTAAGTAACTTGTTGAGGTACTTTAGCAGCGGCATCCTTTATTACGGTAGCATACTGCTGTGTTTGTTGTGCTATCAACCGAACAAAACTTAATTCCTTACCTGCCGGTGTTGCAGGGGCCGGATCTTGCACACCATTTATTAAATTATAAAAATTAGATGTATTACTAATACTCATACCCATACTAACAGCCGGACCTTGCAATGTTAAAGAAGTTGCAGATCCGATTTGGATAGCTAGCGGGTCTCTCATTGTTGCATTTGGATATCCATTGGGGAAATTAGGATATTCATAATTCAAATACCTACCCGCCCATCCACTATTTATTACTTCTGTACTGTCACTTCCGCTCATCCAAATATCAGTTGCCCTGAAATGAGAAAAGCTTGGCTGTGGATATCCTGCAGATTGAACAATAGCTAATTTTCCCTCATTATACATCGTCTGTAACCCTGTCATAGCAGGGTGCAGCCCCGCTTTTTGGATGCCGGTTAAGGATAAAACTTTTTGTTCAGGGATATAAATATTCGGGCGTGCATTTACATAGTTACTGTAGTTAGCTAAGGGTATTACCATGTTTAATCCGTCGTTACCGCCACTTAATTGTATGATTACTAAAACATGATCTGTGCTGGTTCCCGGATTAAACATAGAAAGAGCTAAAGGAGATTCTATGCCAAAAGCTTTAAATGATAAACCACCTACTAAGGAAGGAAGCATGATCCCAACCGGCATCGTATTTCTCAAAAAATCTCTTCTTTTCATAGAAATAGTTTAAGCGAGTTGATACTCGGCTAGGTTCATTAAATATTTGATTAAATCGCGCAGCTTATTTTTAATAGTTGTTGTATTAGCAGTATTCGCGGGATTATTAATAAATACACTCCAAGCATCTGTCCAGTAACTATCTGTGATTTGCCCGCTCAATAATATATCTCTTTTTAATTGGGTTTTAGAAGCTGCCGACAAATCGAATTGAAACAATGCTGCCACAAGATCATCGATCAGCACATTAGGGTTCGAAGGATTACTCAATGTTTTTACATATTCTGCCGCATCAATCTGCATTTTTTTACCATTGTAAGTATATCCATTCACAATTAAAGTATCCGTGAATTGATTACGCTTTGGCAAGGTATCGCTATTCACCCATACTTCATAGAATTGGGGTTCTTGATAATATGCTTTCCAACCACTTACATCGGGTGGGTCTCCTATATTTTGCTGCATATTACTTACCCAACTTACTAAATAATTATAAAAACCATAATTGGTAATATAGTCGGATACAGGTTGAAAAGAAACATTAAACTCTCTACATAAACCAACTACTAAATCTACCGGAGATTTGATTTGGCAGCCCTTTGATAAGGTATCAAAAAAATGTTCACTTTTTAACAGCGCTGCCAGCACGGGCTTAATTTCGTAATTATTAGTTCGAAATATATTGGCTAATGGGGTGATAACATTAGCTTCAACAGAAGCATCGATATCATAATACACAAACCATCTGTAAATCCTTCTACATATATATTTTGCAACTTCCTGTGTACTAAAAATCATCGTTAAAAAATCATCTAACTCTTGATTACCTGCCGTAGCACCTGTTCTTCCCGTTATAATCGTATTATTATAAAACGCAGAGAAACTTTTACTTGAGGTATCATGCTTGGTGGCATCAAAATAAGAACTGATGGTAGCAGCATTATTTCTCCAACCTGTTAACACTTTCGCTGCAGCTTTCACATCAGATTCTGTGTATTGAGATCCGGGGCCTTTTCCGCAACAAAATAATTCCTGAAGCTCTCTTCCATAATTTTCGTCGGGTGCCGATGCCGTATTGTATTGCCCATTTAAATACACTAACATAGCCGGATCCAATGTTACCTGCTTGGTAAGTGCTTTAAAATTCCCCAGCGCATTAGCTCTTAATAGCGTATGATGCTTGTACACAAACTGCGCATTATTTACGTCATTGGTTTCCGTAGAAAAATGATTATGCCAGAAAAGTGTCATCTTTTCCCGAATACTTCTATCCTGATTAATCATTACTCCCATCCACCATTTTTTAAAAGAAGCTCTCCGCAAAGAAGCTATAGTACCGTCTGTATTAGGATCGTTTACCCAAGTAGTACCTACAGCAATATTAGTATCCGGGGTTGTAGTTGTGGAGGGAACGGTATATTCTTTAACAGGTGGGTCGGGAAGGGGCGCCTTCGGATTCAATAACTCATCCACTACCTGACTTACCGTTTTACCCTTAAAATAAAGCAGATCAGCCTGAGATGCACCAAATAAGGTTCTTTTTAAAAGATGTGTTAATTCTACATTTGTAAAATTACCGTTATAAGGGTTAATTCCGGTTGAGGGAGGAGGTACAAGAATGCGCTGCCTTTCCATGGACTATTTGTTATCGAAAAGATAAGCAACCTGCCCGAAATGCTGCTTAAATCAATATTAATTTTATTTACGAAACCCGCAAAAACAAGCAGCGCATTAGTTTAAAATATGTCCTATATTTAGGGTAAACAAATCCCTTCATGACCGAGCAGGCGATACTAGCAGGTTGTTTGCATAATGATCCCGTTGCACAGCGAGAGTTATATAATCGTTATAGCCCTAAAATGCTGAGTGTTTGTTATCGCTTTAGTCAAAGTCGTGAAGATGCAGAAGATATGCTGCAAGAAGGTTTCATCAAAGTGTTTACCCAAATACATACTTTTCAAAACAGGGGTGCATTTGAAGGTTGGATTCGCCGGATCATAGTGCATACTTGTATTAATTTCTTAAAGAAGAATAAGAAGTTTAATGAAAGTGTGGATATTGCTCATGCAGGATATTTAGAGGTGAAAGAAGAAACGGTTCCCTCTATAATGCAAGCAAGACAGATCATAGAATGTATCAGATTATTACCATTAGGTTATAAAACAGTACTCAATCTGTATGCCATAGAGGGGTATAGTCATAGAGAGATCGGTTTTATGTTAGACATAGAAGAGAGTACAAGTAGAAGCCAGTATACCAGAGCCAAAGCAATGCTCGAAAATATATTGGTTAAGAAAAGAATTATTGAACAACCAAAGGAGGAATTCAATCTGGTAGCTTTATTAAAGAAGTAGCAGGTAAGATGTATGGATTATAAAAATTACCAAGACGACTCATTTGAGCAGTTTCTGCAAGACGAGGTTAATACACACCGTATGTACCCGGCAGACGATGTTTGGAAAAACATCCGTACTGAGCTGCATGGTAATCGCACCTGGCCGGCACTTACTGTTATTGCATTACTCGTTATAACTAGCCTTACTTTCTCTACTATTTTAATGACTAGTACCAAGGAATTTAGATTAGCTAAGGTAAATGCTGCCGTAGAAGCTGCAAAAGAAATAGCTGCCACTAACTCAACCGGTAGAAATATAATAGCCAAAAACTATTTCACCAACGTTGAACCACATAAAATTACAGCAGCCACTATTTCGCAAATTGAGGAGTCTAATTTTGATTCAGAAGCCCTCCCTCAAAATAGCACTACTGCTGAAGCTGCTGTAATTGTACAACAACAAACTATTCAGTTACCTGCCATACAGGGTATAACTGTTGCAGCTGCGCCATTATCTAATTTACATATTAAGGAAGCATTAGTTACCCCGGAAGAGCCTAAAGAAACTATTACTTTTACCGGGTTAAGTAAACAAGCAACCAAAACTGTAAATCAAACAAGTCCTATGGTTGCCGTTGAAGAAATAGATAAATCAACGCTCACTGTAAAAAAACTATTCTCTTGGAAGAATATATCTAAATTAGGTTTTCAATTTTATATAACGCCTTCTCAGAGCTATCGGGTGTTATCTGATGCAGCCGTAAAAGAGATCATACAGCCTACAAGCTTACCTCCATCAGTCGGACAAAATGGACCGCTGGGTTTGGATTATCGAGCCGGAGTAAATGATATTGTTCGGCATCGCCCGGCATTAGGATTAGAATTGGGTATCGCAGCACTATATAAAATCAATGATAGATTGCAACTAAAAACAGGGCTTCAAATGAATATTCGCCAGTATCAAATTGAAACCTTTAGAACTCGAAATAGTGATATAGCTACGATCAGTCTTCTCAATGGAAGAGGTGTTGAAAACATCAATCTTTTATCAAATTATAATAATAATGGTGGGTATAAAGCCGAGCAAATCGCTAACAAAACATTTGAATTAGCCCTACCTATAGGCATTCAATGGCAGGTAGTAGGTAAGCAAAAACTAGGGCTTAATGCCGAAGCATCTATTCAACCAACTTATATCCTTGGTAATAATGCTATGCTGCTGAGTACCGACTTTAAGAATTATACCGACGGTAGTGCTTTTGCAAGAAGGTGGAATGTTAATACCAGTATAGGAGTAAACCTTACTTTTAAAACCGGCGCAAATCTTTGGCAAATTGGCCCACAAGTTCGTTACCAACATCTACCTTCCTATACAAATCAATATCCGATCAAAGAGTTCCGTCTTGATTATGGTATTCGCTTGGGTATAACCAGATTTTGGAAATAGTAGATTTTGGTAAATTTGTGCATGAAATGCATTGCTTACATTCATTTGCTAGCCGCCCTATTATTGTTTTCCGGTTGTAAAGAAAAAAAATCAACTACTAATAAAGTAAATACACAGAAAGATACTACAAGCTATTATCCACTTCTCGCATTTATTGAAGAACAAAAGAGATATGTTGATTTAAGAGATTTTAGGATTACCAGAATTACAAAGCAAACAAACCATTCAAAACAAGAACTGATTGCTAAAGAAACATTTCTTAGTGAGCTGAGTATTTTTCAAAAAATAGCTACTGATTTTGAAAAACAAAAAAAAGACTATAAGGAAACGATATTTCAGGATTTAGGAACAGATAGTTATGCCCTTACATATCAGTGTACAAATCCATCACTATCCATTCAGAGAATTGATATTTTACTCCGATCACAAACAAATACGGCAAAGCAAATATTTATCCGCAGCTTTGATCAACATGAGGATACCGGTTTTATCAAACAATTTAGTTTTTGGGCAGATAAAAAAATGGAAATTACAACAGAATATACCGTAAGAAATAACGAACCGATTAGAGAAACGAAAATTATTGAATGGGCTAAAGTATCCAATAAATAATGACACAAGCAGCTTTTCAACAAACAGCCCATACCATTCCTACCGAACCGGGTATTTACAAGTATTTCGATAAATCTAATGAATTATTGTATGTAGGGAAGGCCAAAAATTTACGTAAACGTATCAGCTCTTATTTTTCCAAAACCTTTACCGGGTATAAAACACATGAGCTGGTACAACGAATCCATAGGATCGAATTTACCATTGTAGATTCTGAGCAAGATGCTTTTTTACTGGAGAACTCATTAATAAAAGAATATCAGCCCCGTTTTAATATTGAGTTGAAGGATGATAAAAGCTATCCCTATATTATCATAAAAAAGGAAGAATACCCACGTATTTTTCTCACCCGCAAAAAAATAAATGATGGTTCAGAATATCTAGGCCCTTTTACATCGGCAGGTAAAGTAAGAGAGCTGATTAGTTTTATTAGGCAATATATCCCGTTGCGAACTTGTAAGCTAGCACTCACGGAGCAAAATATTCAAAAAGGAAAATTCAAAGTTTGTTTAGAATTTCACATAGGTAATTGCAAAGGTCCCTGCGAAGGATTACAATCTGAAGCAGATTACAAAGAGGGCCTACAGCAGGTTAGAGATATGCTCAAAGGAAATTTACAACCTGTTATACAGCGGTATAAAAAAGATATGCAGCAATTAGCCGAGAGCCTTGAATTTGAGAAAGCAGAAACCATAAAAAAGAAATTATTACACTTAGAACAGTATCAAGCTAGCTCAGTTGTAGTAAGTAAACACCTTATTAATCTGGATGTATTTACTATTTTGAAGGAGGCCGACTTGGCTTATGTAAATTATTTGATGGTTCAAAATGGTACCATTGTTCAAACGCATACTATTCCTATAAAAACCAAGCTTGAAGAAACAGATGAGGAAGTACTAGAATTGGTAGTTGCGGATTTAAGAAAAACATTCAATAGTATCGCTACCGAAATAATTGTTCCATTCCCTATTACTGTTGCAGATCCAAAAGTAATAGTAACCATTCCTAAAGCAGGGGATAAAAAGAAGTTACTTGATCTCTCTCAAAAAAATGTAGCCTATTTTAAATTAGAGTTGAAGAAAAAAAAGATACTCCATTTAGAAGGCAAATCAGATATAGAACAGAAAAAAGTATTGTATTCATTACAAGAATGGCTACAATTATCCGAAGTGCCAACACATATAGAATGCTTTGATAACTCAAATTTCCAAGGCGCTTTCCCCGTATCTGCAATGGTTTGCTTTAAAAATGGTATTCCTTCTAAAAATGATTATCGCAAATTCAATGTAAAAACAGTATCCGGAATTAATGATTTTGCCACCATGAAAGAAGTTGTTTATAGGCGGTATAAGCGGTTGAAAGAAGATGGCGCCGATTTCCCTCAACTCGTTATCATAGACGGGGGTAAAGGACAGCTCAGTGCTGCTATGGAAAGTATCACAGCATTAGGTTTAAATGGAAGAACAACTTTAGTAGGACTTGCAAAAAATGAAGAGGAGTTATTCTTTGATGGTGATCAGGAATCTATCAAATTGCCTTGGGATAGCGACGCCTTGAAGCTTATTAGACGAATTAGGGATGAAGTGCACCGATTTGGTATTAGCTTTCATAGAGATAAACGCTCAAAAGGAGCCCTTAAGAACGAGCTAGAGCAGATACCAGGTATTGGCAACCAAACGGTAACCGAGCTTTTAAAAGTATTTAAATCGGTAAAAAGGATAAAGGAACAACCGGAAAATAAATTGGCTGAGGTGGTTGGGGTAAAACGCGCTAAAATCTTACTGGCCGCATTAAGTCGGGATAAGACATAAAAAAAGGGCCAGGATAGAAATCCAGCCCCGTTTTTAAAATCCAATATCCTATGAAAAACCGAAGTAAAGATAAGGGTTATATTATTTCTACATAATTTTTTTTAGCCCCGTTTTCTTTTAAAAAAGGGCTATAATATAAAAAAGGGCGGTAAACCGCCCTTTTTTATATTGATTTATACAAGATTCTTAGTATGCCCAAAGGTCTTGTTCAAAATTAAAAATCTTTTGTTTGAGATTCTCTCCTTCCAATAACCGAAATAACGGGTCCTTGATCATCGCCGCTAAAGTTAGATCGGATGGATTATTAAGCGTTGTTTTTGTAATATAACTTGAGAAAAAACGACCCTCAAATAATTCTTCCCAAGTCATGCGAGAAGAGAAATTTTTAGCGTTATATACCTCAAATTTAGTAAGTGTTTTTCTCATATCGGGATAATATACCCAAAAGAGAACCCGAGGTACAGACTTTCCGGCAACTACTTGTTTTGCTATAGGCGCAATGCCAATAATTCTGGTAAATAACCTACTGGATTCTTTATCAAAAATTACTTGCTCTTTAATCCTGAAAGTATAAACGGAATCCGGACTGAACAGAGGTTTTTTCGTAACAGTTTTTTCCGTAATACCTGTTACCGGATCTACTACTTCCACCGTTTCTAATTTACCCCCTACCATACTCATCACTTCAGAAACTGTTAAAGGCTTAGTGAAGCGATCATTCTCGCTTGAAAAAGCTACAACGCTATCATTTTTGATAGCACTTAAGATAATCGAGAAAAAGCGCTGATCACCATTATCATCTTTCCCCGGATACATAAAAGCTTGGTTGATCTTCTCTCTACCATCTATTTCTCTCCAAACAAATGTGCTAAAAAGGGCGTCATCCTCTCTAATATCTTCATACTCCAAAGGTTTTCTATCCTTTCCCGACCTTGAACGATCTACCGCATAATTATTACGTAGGGATATCTCAGGCTTAACATCAAACCCACCTTGAATGGTAGTATCATAATTGATCGTACCATTACCGGAAGCAGTAGCACCCGAAGCTGTAGCGTTTTTACTGGTATCTGTAGCAGTATTATTTCCCGGACGGTAACGGGAACTTCCTGTTACAGGAGGTGTAGTGTTATTTTTATTTTTAATAGTTGTATCGGTATTCGCTTTAGCAGCCCCCGCTTTTGTATTAGCATTTACATACCTTGAATTACCGGTAGTTTTCGGAGCTGTTTGTTGCTGTGTAGCCGGAGTAGTTGTGGGCGGGGTAGTAGTATTTTGCTGAGTTGCCGGCTTTGCCGCATTACCGGTTCTATACTTCGATTGTGCTACGCAACGGTAGGCACTTAAGAATGTAATACCAAATAACGCAGCACTAAACAATACCTTTTTCATACAATACTATTGAAGTGTAAAGGAAA
>CABHOW010000036.1 GCA_902168225.1 uncultured Flavihumibacter sp.
AGATCATACCCCACGACCTCACCCTGCTTGTCCAGGGCTGTAAGATTGGCTATGCCGCCGATGTTAACTACCGCAAGAGGTAATTTACTGCAGGAAAAGAGAGCTTGATGATAAAGAGGTGCCAGAGGTGCGCCCTTCCCGCCTGCGATCAGATCCCGGGTCCTGAAATCAGCCACCACGGTGATACCAGTCCATTCGGCGATGGTATGGGGACAGCCAAGCTGGACTGTATAAGGAATCTCCGTCATGGCATCGTGGCAAATGGTTTGACCATGACTGCCAATGGCCCGTACTTTCTGCGGCGGACAACCGCTGCTTGTGAGCAATTCCTTAACAGCCTCTGCAAACTCGCGGCCCAGTAAGCTATCAAGCTGGCGGATATTCAGGAAAGGGTAATTTACTTCTTTACCATTTTTTTGCTTGATATAATTTTTTATTTCGTCTACTTGTTTATAAATATCCGTTGTTGTAGGGTAATGATCGAAAGCATCAGCAACAGAGATCAAAGCAGAGTCTTTTACTTTCTGGTGTTCAATTTTAAGTTCGTATACTTTTTCCGGATTTGCAAAATAGTTTGTACAAGAGTCGAATACATTATCCAGTAATTTTTTTGTACCATTTAATTGAAAATACTGCCATATCCTTAATAAGGGATTTACCGATAATTGATACGTAACAACATTAGTTAGTTGGGTTTGAGCGCTATTTGCTTGTAATATGCTCATGGTATAGTCAATATTAATACTGTTGTATTGTGTATGCAAATTGATGGTATTGATCAAATAATTTTTCATGTAAAATTCATGATCATTAAAAACGAAAATAGAGTCGGCTTTTTTTGATCCCGGCCACCAGGCTGTCTTTTTATAATTTCCAAAAATTCTAAAAGCAGCTTCAGGAGCTATATCAATATTTTTACTGATATTACTTTCATAAACTTTTGGAATAAATAAGCCTATAGCCCCTACAATAAATAATAACCCAATAACGACAAAAGCAATTTTTTTCATAATTCTATTTTGCGTGTGCAAAATTAAAATGAAAAGATTAATGTATAAAATGCTGAATGTATAATTCGCCTACTTTATTACCTTGAATTTTTCCTTGTTCTATGGCCGATCGATAATGGATACCCCCATACAGCCTGCTTATACCGGCTTCATCTGATGCTGCTTTAAAAGATGAAAATTTTCGTTCTATACCGAGATATTGCCGCTCGGTAGTATCTGTAAAAGCAATAGTGTTTCCGAGTTGTTTGGAAAGTACGGTTGCCGCCGCTGCAGATATTACACTATGTCCACTTGTGTATTCAGGGAAGGGGGGCGTTTGTAATAATGAATTCCATTCAGGTGCTATATTTTCTCTAATAACAGTAATTGGGCGTTTTGTTTTGCTCCTGAATTTCTCATCCCAACAACTGATAAATCCATCAAAAATAGCAGCGGAAGCCAATGCATAGGCTTTAGCGATAAGTAGCGGAGAGGCTTTTGCAAGGTTACTTGTAATGGCAATGATTCCCATCCAATGACCTACAGGTGTTGTTTTTTTATTAGCATAGGTTAAATGACCGGTATGTTTGGTAACAAATGGGTTATCGTCCCAATAAATGGCAATCGTATCTTGCAAAGGGGTAAGCTGTTTGCTTGCATTATATACCTCCATTAATTCTTTTAGGTATAAGGAGGAAGGTGAAAGGGATAGGGGTGGTGGGGGTGGGGGTGCAAACTGCGCAGCACTATCCAGCAAAAGTGGTTTGATCAATCGCCAATTTGGTTCAATAGCATCTGCATAATCAGGAGGTGTTTGCTGCCAGGTTGTAGCTTCTTTAAATACACTATATCTGGGCATGCCCCTCGTTTTTTTATAATTATCATCACCGGCTCTTTTTAATATCATAGCGGCAACGGCCTCACCCCAGGTAGTTGATACCTGTGATTTTTTTGCATCATCTTCGGGTATTCTTGCTAAAATATCTTTACTATATCGCTTTATACTGTCTTTAGAAAAAACGAGTGCTTCCGCTACTTTCATAAAAGCGATGGTTGCAGCCAGTTCATTATTAATAGGCTGGTTGGGGCGCTCTATTTTATTGAAGCCTTTTAAATGCCTGGTAATACTAAGGCTATCGGCACCGCCAATAAAAGCTTCATAAAATGCTAAATTACTGTAGGCGTAAATTCTGCTGGCTACCGGTGGTGTGAAAATATCATATACGATTACATCAGTCAGTTTTTGAACACACTGGTGTTGTAAAAGAGTATGATTGATAGGTGTTTGCTTTTTATCATTTTTACAGGCTAATAAAAAAAGAATTAGCGTGAGTGTAAGATATCTATTCATGGGTACTAAATATTTTTAATGCGCCGGCATTTTGACCGGCAATAATCCATTTTTTATTTGATTGATTGATTTGCAGAAGAGATCGGCCATTCCCCGGAATATAGAATCCTGAATAAGGTAAGGAAAGGGGGGTAAAATTGCCTTTCCCATCTCCCAATAAAACCAACCCACATGCTGCATCATATCTGCCTAAATAAGGAGCCATCCCATATTCATTTCCGTTTAGCAATATATCTAATTTACCATCCTTATTATAATCATCGCAAAGTATGCCATATACAGGGGCTAACTGCGCTAAAGTTGGTAATGTGTGAAACACAAATTCATTGTTACCTTTATTTTCTATCCAGCAACTATTAAAATTATTGGCACTTAATATCAAAGCATCTTTCATTTTTTCGGCACTGAAGATCTCAGGGAAACTGGCTTTCGCATAGCTTGCATAATTAGGGAAACGCTCTTTCATAGCAGTCATTTCCCGAATAAACTCGTCTCTGCCTGCTACAGGAAACTCTTTGGGGGTTTCACCAATACCGGGCGGATAAAAAGAAGTGGTAATAGCATCCATACTGCCATTCGCGTCGAAGTCTTTAGCATAAATATGTAAAGGTGTTTTTTCACTGGGGTTTAGAAAACCATTTCTTCCATAATTACCGGCAATCAAATCCAGATCTCCATCCTTATCTATATCAACAGCTTTGATGCTCGTCCACCATCCTTTTTCTGAAGCTAATGAAGTATTGATTTTTACAAATTTGTTTCCTTTCTTTTCTAAAATTGTAATAGCGCCCCATTCCAGCGTAAGAATTAAATCGTTTTGTTTGTCGTTGTTGATATCTGCGAATACAGCATCGGTAACCATGCCTATGTTTTCTAAATCCGGAGCTACTTCTTTGGTAATATCCGTAAAATGAACAACTCCGTTTTTGGTATCATTCCTGTAAATGCGACTGGTTACCGGTAATGGATATTTTCCCGGTATTACTCTGGCTCCTATAAATAAATCCAAATCTCCATCACCATCTATATCATTACTACGCACACAACTTTTGGAATCTTTATTTACAGGTAATACATCTATGGCTTCCTTGAAATTACCTTTCCCATCATTCAAGTATAAATGATCTTGATAAGCGGCAGATTGGGGTTCATTTTCTGCGCCGCCTGAAGCTATATATATATCTATATCCTTATCTCCGTCTATATCTAATAAGCATATATCGGCATCATCCTGTAATTGTGCTTTTTTTGAATCAATAATTTTTTTACTGGTAAAAGTTCCATTACCTGATTGAAAGAAAATAGTAGCCGATTCAGGTGAACCGCCACCCATTACAAAGTCGGCGTATCCATCCCCATTCAAATCAGCTGTAGCTAAAGCAGGCCCTGTTTGTGTAAGCTTATGTGGTATAAGCCGTTGGATATTGAAATCAATAAAATCAAGCTCCCGATAAACGGTGTTTACACCTGTTTGCTTTGTAATATCTGTGAATAAGGGGATAGGGTATTGGGGATAGGGTGTAAGGGGTAAGCTAGAAGATATCGAGTTGTTTTTTTGATAGCTAATATTTAAAAATTGATTGGCAGGAATATTTTTTAGTTGTTGTATTGTATGATCGGGCCAAATAATAATGATCGAATCAATAATACCGGTATTGCCGATACCGAAGTGAATGGTTTGATCTACCGTACTCATATATCCTCTATATGGGGTATGTTCCCAAACCTGTTCTGTTGTTCCCGTATACAGTTTAATGATGCTGCCTAAAGCATTTTTATTTTGTGAACTTCCTTCTAAGCGTAATTGGATAAAATTATTTTTATCTTTTTGTTTTTCAGAAGTGTTTTCCAAAAAACTTACAGGCATATTCGTGTTGTTGATCACAAGATCCAGATCCCCATCTCTATCAAAATCGGCATAGGCCATACCCGCAGAAAATGTAGGTTTTGTAAAACCCCATTCGGTAGATTTGTTAGTGAAACTCAAATCTCCATTATTCTTGAATACGTAGTTCGGTATCTGTACTTTAGGCAATTGATTCAAAATTTCTTCTAAGGAAGCACTAGCTACAGCGTGTTGGCGATATGCCATAAAATCCAGATCCGACATATCTTTCGGTAATCCGTTACTTATCAATAAATCTCTATAGCCATCATTATCTACATCTGCCAGTAGCGGTGCCCAACTCCAATCAGTATGCGCCACTCCTGCTAAATAAGCTATTTCACTAAATACGGGTGAAGGTATACTGTCGTTTTCCCTTCTTATCAGCCCTCTATTCAACTGTAAGGTATTTCGTGGATATTGCGCTATATATCCATAATGAGCGGAGTTTTGAAAAGTCTGATAACTGATATCGCTATTCATCATTTTCAAACGATATTGATCTGCCGGCGACATATCTGTTTCAATGATATCAGCTAACCCATCATTGTTGATGTCGGCAATATCATTACCCATCGCATTTTTGCTGGTGTGTTTTAACCATTCGTAGGCTTTATCGGTAAAAGTTCCGTTCTTATTATTGATGTAAAGGATATTATTAGATAAGTAATCATTACTAACATAAATATCTTTCCATCCATCATTATTGATATCAACAATATTCACACCAAGTCCATGCCCTTCAATAAGAATACCTGCTTTCGCAGAAACATCCGTAAATACGGGATGTTTTTTTATACTGTCGTAATTGTTTTGAAATAATTTATCGGTATTTGGTGAAGAACCATCTTTGCGTATCGGCCTAAATTCATTGGGGTAAGTACCATCTAAATCATTGATTAGTAAGAACACATCCAGATCGCCATCATTATCATAATCAAAGAAAGTGGCCATATGTGTATTCGAGGGATCGTCTAACCCATATTCAGCGGCCATTTCTTTGAATACAGGAATTTTTTGATCATTTAATCCTTGGTTTATATAGAGTAAATTTCTTCTTGCATTGCTATCCGGTAAAATAGCAGCACATACATAAATATCTTGCCAACCATCGTTATTGATATCAACTACGGAAACACCTTTGCACCATTTACCTTTCCCGCCTACATCAGCAATAGCTGTTACATCTTCAAATTTCAGATTTCCTTTATTGAGGTAAAGTTTGTTGGAAACAAGATTACCGGTTAAATAAATATCGGGTAAACCATCGTTATTAAAATCACCGATACCTACACCTCCTCCATTATATAAATATTCATAGTTTAAAATATTCAGATCAGCTGTTTCTACAATTTGGTTATTAAAATCAATTCCGGTTTGCGAGGCTGATAATTCTTTGAATAAAGGTTGTTTGTTGGTGCAGGAAACAACGATCATGATAAGACTAAGCAGAAAAAAGTATTTTTTCATGGGCAAGTATTTCTCTTCCAGTTTTTATGGATAGATTTGAGTCTCTGTATAACTTGCAAAATAAGCATTTATGAAACGATTGTTTGCCTTTTGTTCTGCGCTTTTTTTAGGGGTAGCTCTATTGGCGCAAGACCCTTGGAAAATAACCACTACGAATATCAATCCGGCTCATTATTACGGTATCACAGTTGCAAATGGTATGATCGGTATTGTATCCTCCCCGGAGCCATTTAAAGTTAAAGATGTGGTATTGGCCGGCGCTTATGATCTATACGGCAGGGGGCGCGTGAGCAATTTTTTAAGGAGTTTTAACCTGCTGAATATGCAGCTGGGTATAGATGGAAAATCTATTTCGGGGGCTGATGTACAAAATATGAAGCAGGAGTTGGATATGCAGAAAGCCTCTTTAACCTGTTCTTTTGATTATGGTGATAAAGCCACTATCAGTTATACCTATTACTCGCTACGCCATTTACCTTTCACCGTTTTAATGGATGTAACCGTAACTCCTAAGAAAGATATTGCTATCAATGCAGCCAGTGTAATGGAGGCTCCAGATGCCCTAAAAGATGTTCAGAATTATTATAATGAAATAGATAGGCCTCATGTAACCATTAGTTTGCTTACGTCTTCAGCGAATAGTCCTACCGGTAAATTATTGATGTGCGCTTCCAATACTTTTTTGTTTACAGAACAACATGGTACAGAACCGCGGGTAATTCATGAAATGTGGGATAATAATATGCACTTGATGAAGTTTACCAAAAAACTAAAAGCAGGAGAAGCTTATCGCTTTTCTATTGCCGGAACTTCTATCACAAGTGCACATCACGATGATCCTTTGAATGAGGCAGAGCGTATGACCATTTTTGCCAAATTGGAAGGGCGTGATCGGTTATTGGCATTTCATCAAAAAGCATGGGCACAATTATGGAAAAGTGATATTCAGATAGAGGGAGACCCACAATCGCAGCAAGACATCAGGAGTATGTTATATCATTTGTATTCCTTTACTCGTGAAGGCAGTGATATGAGTCCTTCTCCTATGGGCTTGAGTGGCTTAGGATATAATGGACATGTATTTTGGGATACTGAATTATGGATGTATCCGGCACTATTGGTATTGCACCCGGAAATGGCCAAGAGTATAGTGGAATATAGGTTTCAGCGTTTAGGGGCAGCTCAAAAAAACGCCTTTAATCATGGTTATAAAGGGGCTATGTTTCCATGGGAAAGTGCCGGAACAGGGGTTGAAGAAACACCGGTATGGGCATTGAGCGGCCCTTTCGAACATCATATTACTGCATGCGTTGGTATTGCCGCATGGAATTATTATCTGTCTCTTATACACATCTGACGCTGCCGACGA
>CABHOW010000037.1 GCA_902168225.1 uncultured Flavihumibacter sp.
ATTGAGAACCATAAAGATTTTTCAAACTCTGTTATTTTAGGTTTACAACCTCGCGGTATTTTTTTAGCCGACCGAATTGCTCAAAAATTGCAGCAGGAAACAGGCGTTTCTATTAAATTAGGGTATTTAGATGCTACCTTCTATCGCGATGATTTCCGTCGGAGAGATTCCCCCCTAAAACCCAACGAAACCAAAGTGCCCTTTGTGATTGAAAACAAACAGGTAATATTAATAGATGACGTATTAGCTACCGGACGCATGGTGCGTGCTGCTATAGATGCCATGCAGGCATTTGGAAGACCCGAAAAAGTAGAGTTATTATGCCTTATTAATCGTCGGTATGTAAGAGACCTGCCAATCCAGCCTGATTATACTGGTATGAAAGTAAATACACTTGATAGCCAGCGTGTATTGGTAGAATGGAAAGAGCAAGGCCATGAAGAAGACAAAATCTGGTTGATTGGATAGATTTTAGTTGCCACAATGTACACAAATGGCACGAAGTTCCACAATTGTGTGCATTGTGGCTAAACCATATTTCTTGCAAATTCATTACATTTCTCCGCCAATAAATTTATCTGCTCCTCATCGTGCCAGGCACTTATCACAATTCTTGTATTAGGTTTCCCTGTCTTGATTGGATACGCAAAGCTATAAATGAAAATACCATTCTTAAAAAGGTAATCATAGATCCCGTCATGCGGTGTATAAAAAACAGGATAAGCCTGCTGAAAACTGAATAGTGATTTTGCGGCTTGTAATTGTGAAGTAAACCGTTCAATGTTCCTGAGCAATCTTTCAAAATTCTGCTTATATACCTTGTCTGACTTTATATAAGCATATAAATACGCCGGAGCTATTGGCGAACAAGAGGCAAAAAAGGCTGTATGCCTTAATATTTCAATAGTTGTTTCATCACTAAAAACGACACCTCCCGGAATACCCATCGCCTTATGTAAAGATGCCACTACTATCAGTCTAACATTAGGTTTTACTGAAATCTCCTGAAAAATACCTGCGCCATTTTTACCTGTAATACCCAAACCATGGGAGTCATCTATGATTAATGTAATAGCCTGGTTTTCAGGTAAATCATTTATCCAACCAAAATCATATGCTGTAGCCCGAAGCCCATCTGTTGAATTGCAAACAATAACCGAATGCTGTGCATTTGTTTTTATTACTTCTGCCGCTATCTGTTTGCTCCATTCCTGAAAGCTTATTGCTGGTAATTGCACTATTGGCTCATGAAAGTTTGCCGAATGGCTCTGTGGTGCATAAAAATACGTTGTATGCTGTATTTTAAGGTATTGGGCTACCATTTGCCCTGCCAGCATACCCGACGATACGGTAAGGGCTTTTTCTGCTTTTACCCAGGCTGCCATCTTGTTTTCAGCAGTTTCATAAATGGCCAATTGCAGGTTCCCATTGCGGGAGCTCCCGAAAGACATACCATATTGATGAAGCCCTTCTATCAATAACTGTTTAAATTCATTGTCCTGATTCATTCCCAGATAAGACGTACCACTGAAAAAGTGATAGTCTTTCTCTCCTAAGTTGATTTTTTTTGATGGCTGTTGATGAATAATAAAATCGTTGTGCATAAACCCGGTAATTTCAATACTATTTTTTTACTGCTTTCTTTTCATTTCTTTTTCAATACTATTTTTGTATTCAAAGAAATCTACTTCTAAAGTATGTCTGGGAGATTCGTCAAAACGTTTATGTAGCTTTTTAGCATCTTCTTCTATTGAGTGTCGCATTTCTTCTTTTTGAGGCAGTACACATTCTTTTTTTACAATTTTAGCTATCCATTTAGCTTGTAGTTCAGCTAAGGGCATAATAGCTCCTAAAGGCTGTAAAAGTGCCATAAAAAAGAGATTCGGAAAATCGGGATGTATAACCCGCTTATAAAGCCGGATATTGTTAGACTCTTCTATATCAAACTCCAAATAATGTTTCAGAAAAGGAAATGCTATTTTATATCCGGTTGCATAAATCAGAATATCAAAATTCTGGCTACTTCCATCTTCAAAAACAACTGTTTTACCCTGAAACTCTTTTATATTGGGTTTAAACTTAATCGCGCCTCTGCCTGAAAGAGGCAACAGATCCTGCGATAAAGTCGGGTGTTCACTTAATAAAGGTCTTTTAGGTTTAGGTACACCAAAATCTTCTTGTTTGCCTCGAGCCAACCATAATACAAGACTTAGTGTTAATCGTTGTATAGCGAGGGGTAACTTTGATGTAAAGGCATTGGCCAGATTATCAAAAGGCATACTCCAGATCCAGTTAGGTGTAATATGGGCCCCACTTCTGGTCGAAATCACTACTTTACCTGTATGTAGCCTTGCGGCTTCAGCAGCTATGTCAACAGCAGAATTGCCTATACCTACAATTAAAACATCCTTATCTTTTACCTGTGCTGATTCTTTATACTCATGAGAATGGATGGTTTCTCCTATAAAATTGCCCTTAAATGGCGGATTAGGGAAACGTGGTTTCCAATGATGCCCATTGGCTATAATTACATACTGATATTTCTTTGCCTCACCATTATCAAGTGTAACAATATAAGAACTATCCGGTTGCTGGCTTATGTTGGTAACTGTGGTATTAAATGTAATATATTTACGGATATCAAAATGCCCGACATAACTCTCGAAGTACTTAATAATATGACTATGATGAGGATACATTGGATAATCGTCGGGCATTGGATAATCAGCGTAAGCCATTGCTTTTCGATTAGTATTGATATGTAAGGAACGATAGGCTGATGAAACTCCGTTGTCATTATTAAAGCGCCAGTTTCCGCCAATATCTGAGCCTTTTTCAAAACAATCAAAACTGATGCTGTTTTCTTTCATGATTTTGGCGGCCACGATTCCTGAAGAACCTGCGCCAATGATGCAAACCTGCTTCATAAATTATAGGGTATTGGGCTTCTGAAAACTATTGGGTTACAATTATAAATTCTTTTACCAGGTCCCGAACCATTCCGCCTGAAATTGAATTCAGATGAATATTATCCGGTGTAAGTTGATACCCATGTTTCTTACTGGTATAATCCCAATCTTTTCCTAAGAAAAAATGATTAATGATAGAAAATATCAGCAGTTTGTAGGTCTCTTCAAATGTATGCTTCAGCGGCTGGGGGTTAGCCAGTAAATAATCTTTCTGTTTTTCTCTCAAAGACAAATAGCTCAATTGTTGGTCAAGCGCCAGTTCCTTTATATACTCACTATATTTATCTG
>CABHOW010000038.1 GCA_902168225.1 uncultured Flavihumibacter sp.
ATCCTGCACACATATACCGGCTAATGCAATAAAACCTATTCCAGCAGATATGCTGAAGTTCATATCTCTTATATGTAATGCTAAAATTCCTCCCATTAAGGCAAACGGCACATCTAAAAGTACGATAACAGCATCTTTTACATTATTAAATGCTATAAATAATAAAATAAAAATAAGGAGCAAACAAATAGGAACAACGGTTAAAAGGGTTCCTTCAGCCCTTTCCTGATTTTCGAATTCGCCATTCCAGGTTATCGAATAGCCGTCGGGTAACTTTAGTTGTGCTGCAATTGTTTTTTGTGCTTCTGCAATTGTTCCTCCTAAATCTCTATCTCTCACACTAAACTTTACACCAATATATCTGCTATTATTATCTCTATAAATGAAAGCAGGGCCTGTTAAGAATTTAATTTCTGCGATATTTTTTAAGGGTACTTTATATCCATTACCCGTTGGTACCATAAGCGCTTCTACTTTAGCATCGTCATCTCTATAACTTTTTAAATACCTGATTCTTACATCAAAACGCTTTTCATTATCATACAGAATTGTAGCAGCTTTACCACCAATAGCCATTTCAATAACCGAGTTGGCATCGGCTACACTCACACCATAGAGCGCCATTTTTTGTTGATCTAATTCTATCCTAAATTCAGGTTGCCCTACATTTCTAAATTCGCCTAAGTCTTTAACACCTTGTATTTTTTTAAGGATAGCTTGTGCTTCCGCAGACTTTTCTTCTAATATATTGAAATTAGGGCCGAAAATTTTAAGCGCATTTTCAGCGGGAATACCGGCTACTGCTTCTGCCACATTATCACTTATAGGTTGTGCAAAATTGAAATTGATACCTTTGAATATGGCTAAAGATTTTGCCATTTCAGCAACCAGTTCGTCTATATTCCTATTTGTTTTCCATTCTTTTTTAGGATATAGATCTACCGCAATCTGTACATTCGAAAACCCTTTCGGATCGGTTCCGTCATTGGTTCTCCCCACCTGTACCATCACTTCTTTTACTTCCGGAAAAGTATTTAATATACGATGCATTCTCTCGCCATACTCATAGGAGTTATTTAATGAGGAGCTGATCGGTAACTGTGCCGTGATCCAAAGCGCTCCTTCATTTAGTTTTGGGAGAAACTCCGTTCCTAACCATTTGGTTGAATAAAAGCAAATAGCCATGGCACTAAATGCAATAATTAAAGTTGTTCTGGGAAAACGAAAATTAATAGCAGCAACCTTATCTACAAATTTTTCTAATCCCTTCACAATAGGATTATGTTTCTCTCTCACATTTTTACGTAGCAGCACACTAGCCAAAGCAGGTACTAATGTGAGTGTGTACAGTAAGGCACCTAACAATGCAAAACCTAAGGTATAGGCTAGGGGGGAGAACATTTTGCCCTCCACTTTTTGGAAAGCAAATATGGGAAGCAAACAAGTAATGATAATTAGCTTAGAAAAGAAAATAGCTTTTGCCTTCTCAATAGATACTTGTTTAAATACGCCTAATTTAATAAGGCGATTATATTTTTCCATCCCCAGTTCCTTTGCCATATGATCGATGGCCACAAAAATTCCTTCCACCATTACAACAGCTCCATCTATGATAATTCCAAAGTCTACCGCGCCCATAGATAAAAGATTGGCTGTCATACCCTTGATACGCATACAGGTAAATGCAAATAAAAGGGCTAAGGGAATTACAACGGCAACTATAACAGTGGTTCTCCATTCTGCCATAAACAAGAATACTACCACCGTAACTAACAGAATACCTTCTATTAAATTATGGATCACTGTTTCAGTACAAAAATCCATGAGGGTAGTTCTATCGTAATAGGTTTTTATTTGTATGTCTTGCTTAGCTAAGATCTTATTAAGCTCTTCTACTTTAGTATGAATTTTAGCTAATACCTGGCGTGGATTTTCCCCTTTGCGCATTACCAGAATACCTTCAATCACATCGGGCTGTACCCCTCTGCTCACCTTTCCTAATCTTGGTTTACCCGATTCTTTAACCTCAGCTACATTGCGAACAAGGATGGGAACATTATTAATATTCGTAATAATAATATTTTTGATCTCTTCAATATTATTCAACAAGCCAATACCTCTTACTACAAATGCCTGTTCATTTTTTTCTATAATATCACCACCCACATTTACATTGCTTTTGTTAACCGCATTAAACACATCCAGCGCTGTAAAACCGTATTTCGTTAATAACCCCGGATTCACCCGGATCTCAAAAGTTTTCTCTTCACCACCGAACGAATTCACATCTGCAATACCCGGAACCGATTTGAATTGACGATCCAAAAACCATTCTTGAACCGTCGTTAAATCCCTGATAGACTTAGTATGGCTGGTTAAAGTATACCGATATACTTCGTCGGTTGGTCCATAAGGGGGCTCTATCTCCGGTTTAACACCATCCGGTAAGTCAACATTTAAAATACGACTTAAAACTTGCTGCCTTCCAAAACCATCATCTACTTCATCTTCAAAAATTATTCTTACGTAGGATAAGCCAAATGAAGAAATGGTACGTAGATTGATTTTTTTCTGAACAGAGTTCAGCTCTGTTTCAATAGGTATGGTGATAAATTTTTCAACCTCTTCGGCACTTCTTCCCGGCCATTGGGTAATGATAATAATTTGGGTATTGGTTACATCAGGAAAGGTATCAATTGGTGTTTTGATGTACGACCAAATACCAACACCTACCATTACGAACGTAAAAAAGAAAATCATCAATCGATGACGAAGTGAAAAATATATTATGTTTCTTATAAAGCTATTCATCCTTCTCTTTTAGTATGGATATTTATTTTTTTTGTAGTAATGAGTTGAAGATCAATAATCCTCTTTTTGAAATATATTGTTCACCTTCGGAAACTCCTTCAGCTATATAGGTCCAATCTCCCACTTTTTTCATTATAGATATCTCTCTTATTTCTACCTGATCCCTACTTCTATAGATAAGTATATAATTTTTCGAGTTATCAAAAATGATGGCGCTAGATTTTATTGCCAATGCCTTTTTACCTGTACTGTTGAAAACAGATATCGTACTAAACATCTCCGGTTTTAGCAACATATTTGGGTTAGCGAGTTTCAATCGAATTTTTTGAATTTTATTATTAGGGTCTAGTACCTCACTTACTTTGTCTACTCTAGTAGAAAACACTTTATCGGGGTAAGCAATTACTCTCACATCTGCTCTATATCCTTCTTTTACCCTGCTAATATCAGATTCGTAAACATTCGCATAAACCCACACGTTCTGGAGATTAGATATGGTAAAAAGATTATCGGCCATATCACTTCTTATAAAATTGCCGGGATTCGATTTTTTCTCTACTATATATCCATCTATGGGAGATTTAATATCGAAAGTTCCTCCCGCTTTTGTATTACCACCGCCATTGATACTTAACAGGTTACTAATTTTCTCTTTTGCAGCTAATGCTTTTGCATAATTATTTTTGGCCTCCGTTAAGTCTTTCTCACTGGCTATACCTTTTTCATATAGTTGTTGTGTATTTTTTAATTGCCTTTCTGTAATAGCAATATCTGCATCAGAAGATTTTAGATCACTATAGCTTCCTGCGATATCCGCACTTCTTAAGGTAGCTAATAACTGACCTTTGTATACTTTATCTCCAATAGATACGGGCATGGATACAATAACACCACTTACATTGGGAAATACTTTTACGACTTTATTTTCATCAAATACAATTTCCCCACTTAATTGTAGCTCATCCTCCATCACTAATTCCTTAATGGTATCTATAGTGATCAGCTTAAACATGGAATCTTGTATAAGTGGTGTTTCCGCTTGTACAACAGGTTTGGGTTTGTCTTTACACGCTACAAAACTGAGAAGTATGAAAGGAATCAAAATTATTTTACGCATATCACAGAAATTAATTGAGAATATCTTTTCCGATGAAAAATTGCAGTTCTTCTTTTGAAAGAGCCAGGTTTAGTTTTTGTTGAAAGTATCTGGTTTTGGTATCGGTATAATCATTGTAAAAATCCAAGAATTCTAATAGGCTGATTTGTTTAAGCCGATAGCTCTCTAACATATTCGCAAATAATTTTTGGTAGGTAGAATAAAAAGCTGACAGAGATGTGGTTTGTTGCTTTTCTGTGAGCAATAGTTTTTGATAAGCCGCAATCACACTATTTTGTAGATCAGTAGCGGCGCTTTCTACAATAGCTTTTTGTTGATTTACATTTGCTGCTGCAGCTTTTATATTTCCTTTATTTTTATTTAAAACAGGTATGGGCAAGGAAATACCAAGACCAACATAATTAGGCTGAAAATTCGAATTCCTGTCGAAATTCGGACCCAGCGTAACATCCGGTACTTTCAATGCCTGTTGATAAGCTAAAGACTTTTGGTAAAAGCGGGTAGTTTCTTCCTGTAATTTGTAATAGGGATTTGTTGTTAATGCTAAAGTGACTATAGAATCTAATGACAATGTAGCGCTTGTTTTATTATAAGTAGGATTCAAAGGAGTTATAAAAACGGATTCTTTTTTTATTTGCAGAATCGTTTTGATATCGTTTTGGGTATCCGCTATCGATTTTTTTAGGTCTGTGATATCTTGTTGGAGCGCAATAACCAAGGCTTGTACCCTCACAAAATCTTTCTGTGCAATATTGCCGAGTTTATAACCTTCTTCTAAACCATTTTGCAGTATGAATAACTGCTGCAATTGTTCATTATATAAACTTAGTAGTTCAAGTTGTTGTTGAATGGTATAGAAATCTTGATGCAGTTGATATCTTAGGTTTCTTATTAAGTCTGCTAACTGCCAACTGCTTATAACGGCATTACTAGTGGCAATATCAATCAATTTCCCTCTTTTTTTAGCAGTTAAAATAAGTTGCTGAACCTGAATAAAGTACTGACCATTATAAGTACCATCTTCATTAACACCATAAGGAAACATTTTTCCATTCGCAGCAATAACCTGATCGGTATTAAGTACAGGATTTTGCCAATATTTCGCTTGTTCTACAAGTGCTTTTTGCGCATCAATATTATAATGAGCAGCCAGTAACAAATAACTGCTATCCATAAAAATTTTATCGCATTGAGAAAGCGTAAGTCTTAACGAATCTGCCTTGTCTTGTGCATTACAGATAGATGCAGAAGTGAGATTTAATACGATAAAAAGGATGACGGAAAATCTAAGGATTGATCTATTTTGGTGCATAATTTTTTCTTACTAGAACAGATGCATCTTTTGATAATGAATTTTGTGAATATATAGAAATTCTAGCATGCAAATTAAGGCATTTTTAATAAAAAACCCCGACACAAGTGCCGGGGTCATTATAAAGTTTAGATAATTACTATTTACTTAACGATTTGCCTTTACCAAAGTCAACTAAAATTGGTGCTGCTACAAATATGGATGAATAGGTACCAGTGATTACTCCAATTAACATGGCAAACGCAAACCCTCGGGTAACTTCTCCTCCAAAAATGAAGAGGATAAGTATGGTAAGGAATACCGTGAGTGAGGTCATAATAGTTCGACTCAATGTTTCGTTGATGGCTCGGTTAATAATAGAAGCATTATTGCCACCTTTCATCAACTTGGCGTCTTCTCTAATTCTATCATATACAATTACGGTATCATTCATAGAGAAACCGATTACGGTAAGTACCGCAGCAATAAAATGCTGATCAATTTCTAATGGGAATGGCACTACTTTACGTAAGAAACTGAATACGATCAATGTCACAAATACATCGTGTAACAAAGCTACAATTGTACCTAATGAATATCTCCAATCGCGGAAACGGATAAAGATATATAAGCAGATAACTAAAATGGCGAATATAGTTGCCTTTTGAGCCCCGGCTTTTAAATCGTCGGATATGGTTGGTAATACGGTTTGAGAACGTTGTTTGTAAACCGTTTCAAAAGTATTAAAGGCGGTACCGGCGGGTAGTTGTTTTTGTAAGCCTTTAAATAATAGGCCTTCTACTTCCGTATCTATATTCGTTCCTGTTTCTTTGATTTTATAAGAAGTAGTAATATTTACCTGATTCTTGGTATCAACTGTTTTCACAACAGGCGCTTCTCCAAATACTACTTTCAATTCATCTCTAATTTCATCGGTATTTACGGGCTTATCGAATTTTATGGTATAACTTCTACCACCAGCAAATTCAACACCTTCATCGAACCCATTGAAGAAAGAGGCAACACCTAATAGCAATATGATCCCGGATAATCCGTACGCATATTTTCTATACTCAATGAATTTGAAAGTTGCGTGCTTGAAAATTTTACGAGATATACCTGTAAAATATTCAAAGTGACGATTCTTGTTGGTATAGATATCTGTTATTAAACGAGATACAAGGATACCACAGAATAATGATAAAAGGATACCGATAATTTGGGTTGTAGCAAAACCTAATACCGGACCTAAACCGAAATAGGCCAATATGATAGCGGTTAAGAGGGTTGTTACGTGGGCATCTAATACCGGAGACAATGATCTTTTATAACCATCATTTACAGCTGCGGCATAATTTTTACCCTTCGATAATTCTTCTTTAATTCTTTCGAAGATAATTACGTTTGTATCTACGGCCATACCAATGGTAAGTACCAAACCGGCAATACCCGGAGCTGTAAGTGTAAAGCCAAGGGCGCTTAAGACCCCAATGGTAAAGAGTAAGTTTAGAACCAAAGCAATATTGGCAACCCAACCTGCTGTATTAAAGTACAACAGCATAAGGGCGAATATTACGATAAAAGAAACCAAGAAGGCTAAACCACCACCTTTAACAGATGCTTTACCAAGGGTTGGACCAACCTGTTGGAACTGAACGATCTTAGCAGGTGCAGGTAGTTTACCACTCTCTAAAATTTCTGCCAGATCCTTTGCTTCTTTTAAAGAATAGTTACCACTTATTTGTGAGTTACCGGTAGTGATCGGATCGTTTACATTAGGCGCAGAATACACAAAATTATCAAGCACAATAGCAATTGGCTTACCCACATTTCTGGTAGTCATTTTAGCCCAAATATTAGTACCGATCTTATCCATATTCATACGGATAGCGATTCTTCCACGCTCATCAAAATCCTGAGCGGCATTAGATATATGATCTCCTTCTAATTCTGCTTGTCCGTTATCGAGTGTTTTAACACCATATAGGGTAAGGATATCTTTAAATTTAGGATCGTTGGATTCTGCCTTACCATACATGAATGTGAGGTTAGAAGGGAAAAGGTTTTTTACAGATTCCAACGCTAAATAATCATTCAAAGTACCGGTATCTTTGGACTGTACATAACCCAATGCAGCAGGGAAAATAGTTTTACCATTTTCGGCCTGATAAGGTTGGTTAAATTGTACAATACGTAATAAAGGATTTTGATTTAGTTTATTTTTTGCTGTATCAACTTTCGCCGTTTTATTCGTGTCGGTTCCTGCAACACTAGATAGGGTAGCTGTTTTAGTGGTATCTGTTTTAGTTGAAGCAACTGTAGCTGTTTTCTTAGCTTTAACAGTATCTGCTTTTGGTGCAGCAACAGTTGTTGCTTTAGTGCCGTTTAAATAATCTTGAATAGATTTATCGGCAGCAACTATAGCCGACTGTAAGTCTTTACTTTCTAATGTGTAGACTTCAAAAAATTGAAGGTTTGCGGTAGACTGTAAATAGGCACGAACACGTTCTTTATCGTTCACGCCTGCCAATTCAATATTAATGATCCCTTTTGCTTGATCGGGATTGATATTGGCAGAAGCTACGCCGAAACGGTCGATACGGGTACGTAGAATACGATAAGTATTGTTGAATGCGGCTTGTGATTGTTCTCTCAAATAATTGATCACAGCATCATTGCTCGCATCAATTTTTATTTTTCCATTACTACGCGTTACAAAAAAAGGAGCCAATTGCGTATTCGGGTTAGCTTTTTTAAACTCATCCCCAAATAAAGTGATCAGATCGGCGCCACTATTGGCTTTGCGGCTCACTGCATTTTCAATAGCTTTATTGATAGCGGCATCTTTGGTAAAATTTGCCAGAGATTTGATAAGTCCATCTAAACCCACTTCCATCGTAACACTCATACCACCTTGCAGATCCAAGCCAAGCATTAATTCTTTTTCTTTGGCACTGCGATAGGTTGTTAAACCAAATGCCAGTTTGGTGTCTTTGGTGCTATCCAATAATCTTTGTAAACGATCTTTTTTAAGATCATTTAATGAATCGGTGTAAGCGGCTTGTAATTCTTTATTACCCGGGTATTGTTTTTCGGGTGTGGGGAATCTTTTTAACCAAGTAGTTGCTTTTTCTTCCATGGCCGATTCGTGCTTACGAACAAACCAGGTAAATGAAAGTTGGTACAAACAAATCAATGTAAGTGCAATAGCAAAAAAACGCACTAAACCTTTCAGTTGCATATTAGTAACGGTTTACAATGGTGAATCCGATTGTTTTTCGGGGTGGCAAAGATAGGGGAATGAAGCCTAAAATGGGCATGAGATTACCACCAAAACAAGTGTATACAAATTTTTAGTAATATTTATCTAAATGATACCAGTGTTACGTCAAAATAAAGGGGTGAGTTTGCAGGTATAGTTGTACCGCTGCCCACACAACTATAGGCCAGTGAAGAAGGGATCACCATTTTTATTCTTCCGCCGGCTTTCAACATAGGAAGGGTAATTTGCCAGCCTTGAATAACACTAGACAAGCCCAAAGGAACGGCATTGGCCGCCGCATCAAAAGTGGTACCATTTAATAACTTACCGGTATATACTACACTAACAGTTGAAGAAAGATTGGGGCTACCGCCTGTTCCTGGAGCAATTATTTGGTATAAAATACCACTGTTATGTTCTGTAAAACTGATGCTATTGGCGGCACAGAAAGCCACCATCGCATCTCTTTCCGTGGCAGGGGTAACGGGGGTACAGCCTGTTTGAGAGGTTTTACCACATCCTGCCACAATGGTGGTGGCAATCATCAATCCTAATACAAAATACTTCATTCTTTTATTTTTAAAGATTTATATCACTGCTTTTTGGCTGCTTTTGCGCCTGTTTATTTTTCTTAGCATCTATTTCTAAATATTTTTGCTCTTGCATTTCCCAGTAAAATCTGCGGTAGAAAAAAGCTACAAAAAATGAGAGTAGCATAATAGCTATGAACAATACCATGGCGCTCATTTTGGCATTGGCTACCATAGTTGCCCTTTCGTACCAGCCGGAGAAAATAAAAGCTACCACCAAGGCCCCCACTGCAAACCCCGCCGATAATCCTCTGATAAATATTCTGGCACTATGCTTTTCGCGGATCCTGTTTTCCTTCCAATAAACCCAAAATTCATCCTCTGTGCGCATGGCGCGAAATTAATCGTTATAAGATGAAAAAAAAGCCTTTATTTTCGTTAAGTATTTATAACCATGCAATTAATTAAGAAAGAAGGCATTTTTATTTTTTGGCTAGTATTATTTACACATTGTGCTTTCATATTTTTAGGGAAAACCGAGTATCAGCACATAACGAAGTTGCTGATCATGCCTATACTCATTCTTTTCTTATTTGCCAATGTGAAGAAAAACCGTTACCCAACCAGTAAAATCATCATATTCACAGGCTTAATTTTTGCATTTATCGGAGATGCTTTACTCCTAAAATCGGGAACTCCCTGGTTTATTGGCGGTATGGTTGCCTTTCTCATTACACATATTTGCTACACTGCATTTTTTCTCCGGATCGCCAAGGTAAAGTTTACCAGTGCTACAGAATTTGCCATTGCTGCCATAGTAGTATCTGTTATTGCCGTTAAAATATTACAGTTCTTAGCTCCTTATTTAGGAGATATGAAGCTGCCTGTAAAAATATATGTTGCTGCTATATCTGTTATGGCGGCTACTGCTGCCAATTTATTGGGAAACAAATTATTGAAGATTTTAGCCACCAGCTTCTTTATCCCCGGTGCTATTCTTTTTATGGTTTCCGATGCTACCCTCGCCGTTAATCATTTTATTTACCATGAACCTTTTTTGGATGTGGTGGTGATGATGAGTTATGGATACGCTCAATGCCTTATGGTACAGGGCTTTGCGAGGTATTTGAGGAGTTAGGGGATAGTGTATAGTGGATAGGGAAAAGGTTATAGGTTATAGTGAAAGCATCTATTACCTATTCCCTATAACCTGTAACCTAAAAAGATCCGAGGCATCGCCATCGGATCTTTTTTTATCGTCTGTCACCCTGTCCGCCGCGGCGGAGTCGAAGGGTCGTCTATGGTCTATAGTCTAATAACCCATTCCACCCATATCAGGTGCACCTGCATGTGAATGTGGCGCTTCAGGTTTTGGCTTATCGGCAACTACACACTCAGTAGTGAGTAACATAGCAGCGATAGAAGCAGCATTTTCTAAAGCAACGCGACTAACTTTGGTTGGATCGATAACACCGGCTTTGAAAAGGTTCTCATATACTTCAGTACGTGCATTGAATCCAAAATCGGCTTTACCTTCTTTGATTTTTTGTACCACAATAGAACCTTCAATACCACTGTTAGATACGATCTGACGCAATGGCTCTTCAATAGCTCTTTTCACTATTTGGATACCTGTTGCTTCATCTTCATTGCTACCTTTTAATTTTTCAAGGCTTTCAACGGCGCGGATATAAGCAACACCACCACCCGGTACGATACCTTCTTCAACGGCCGCTCTTGTAGCATGTAACGCATCATCTACACGGTCTTTTTTCTCTTTCATTTCAACTTCAGTAGCAGCACCAACATATAGTACAGCAACACCACCACTTAATTTAGCCAAACGCTCTTGTAATTTTTCGCGATCGTAATCTGAAGTTGTATTTTCAATTTGCGCTTTGATTTGATTTACACGAGCTACGATATCTGTTTTCTTACCTTTACCACCTACTACAGTTGTATTATCTTTATCGATGGTTACAGAAGCAGCCTGACCTAAATAAGTAAGATCGGCATTCTCTAATTTGAAACCTTGCTCTTCACTCACAACAGTACCTGCAGTTAAAATAGCAATGTCGGTAAGCATTTCTTTTCTGCGATCGCCAAAGCCGGGAGCCTTAACAGCAGCCACTTTAAGCGTACCACGTAATTTGTTTACCACCAATGTAGCTAATGCTTCACCTTCTAAATCTTCGGCAATGATCAATAATGGGCGACCTGTTTGTGCCACTTTCTCCAAAATATGGAGAATATCTTTCATAGCAGAGATCTTCTTATCGTAGATCAAGATATATGGATTCTGTAATTCAGCTTCCATTTTCTCGCTGTTTGTAACAAAGTATGGAGAAATATATCCACGATCGAATTGCATACCTTCTACTACATCAACAGTAGTATCTGTTCCTTTTGCTTCTTCAACAGTGATAACACCTTCTTTTCCTACTTTAGCCATAGCAGTGGCAATCAATTTACCAATTTCGCTATCGCTATTAGCAGAAATAGTGGCTACTTGTTCAATTTTTTTAGAGTCGTTACCAACAGCCTGAGATTGTGCTTTCAAGCTATCTATAACTTTTTCAACGGCTTTGTCGATACCGCGCTTTAAATCCATAGGGTTAGCACCGGCAGCAACGTTTTTCAAACCTTCACTAATAATAGCTTGCGCTAAAACAGTAGCAGTAGTAGTACCATCACCGGCAATATCTGCGGTTTTAGAAGCTACTTCTTTTACCATTTGGGCACCCATATTCTCAATAGCATCTTCTAACTCAATTTCTTTTGCTACGGTAACACCATCTTTAGTTACAGCAGGTGCGCCAAATTTTTTCTCTATTACTACATTACGACCTTTTGGTCCGAGTGTAACTTTTACAGCGTTAGCAAGTGTGTCAACGCCTTTCTTCATTTTATTTCTAGCTTCAATATCAAAATATATTTGCTTAGCCATATTGTTTAGTTTTAAGTGATTAGTAAATAGGGTGTAGTGATTAGATGATTGCTAATAAATCACTTTCGCGCATGATCAGTAGATCCTGACCTTCAATTTGTACTTCGGTACCGGCATATTTACCATACAATACAGTATCGCCCACTTTTACAGTCATCGGCTCATCTGTTTTACCTTTTCCGGCAGCAACAATAACACCACGCTGGGGCTTTTCTTTGGCAGTATCCGGAATAATGATTCCCCCGGCCGTTTTTTCTTCGGCAGCAGCAGGCTTAACTAGAACTCTGTCGTGCAGAGGAGTAACGTTGATTTTCTTAGCCATACGTTATTGATTTTTAAATGGTTAAAGTTTCGTAATAAGCTTCCATAATTATGCCAGAACAGGCAATAAGTCATTTTTTCAGCTATTTATACCTATTAGCCTGTTAGATAACTACAGCTTGTCAGCTAGCAAAACTTATTAAATTAAGTAAATGCCAAAATTTCATTTCACTAAACCCTTTTCATCAAATATTCGTATATACCCTGATTCCTCCCGGTTACATATAAAAATTTTTTTGTGTGATAACTGGTTTCAGGTGTTTAAAGGTTGACACCCGTTCGTTCTCGAACGGGTTTTTTTATATTTCGATAGGCTAAAATCCTTAACTTTGCCCCGCCAAAAAGTTCTTTTAATGATCAGCAGAAGAAATATCCGGGTTAAAGTGATGCAGTTGTTATATATGATTGAAAC
>CABHOW010000039.1 GCA_902168225.1 uncultured Flavihumibacter sp.
TTTTTTTTTTCAAGCAGAAGACGGCATACGAGATCATGCCTAGTCTCGTGGGCTCGGAGATGTGTATAAGAGACAGATTGAGTACCTAAAAAAAAATTAAACAATGGTTCTGCAACTATTAAAGAGCCTATCATTAATGGAATTGAGATATAAAAAGTTAGTAATATAGTTTTCCGATAAACTTTATAAAGCTCTTGCTCATTTCCAGTTATTTGAGAGAAAAGAGGTAAAGATACTTTACCTAATATCCCAGATAAAACTGAAACAGGATAATTATTTAAAGTGTATGCCCTTTCATAATACCCCAGATCTTTTAAGCTATAAAATTTACCAATTAAAATATTGTAGATATTATCGAATAATGTATTTAATTGTGCTGAGAGCATTAGTTTATATCCAAAGCTCCAATGAGATTTCATTTTATCAACAGATAGTGAAAAGTTAGGTCTCCACCTGACAAAAACCCAATAAAATAGTGTAGCTATAATTTGATTTGAAAGATACAGACCCACTATACTCCAAACTTTATATTCATTTTTTGCCATCCAAATTCCAACTATAAGACCAATAACGTTTCCAGGTATATTCAGTAATGTAATCTTTTTAAAATTCATTTCCTTTTGTAACCGCGCTTGTGGAACCATTCTGAGGGCAGTAAGTAAAAAGCCCAAACAATACACTCTTATAAGTTGAATTAAAATAAACTGTCTATAAAATTTCGCTATTAGGGGAGCTAAAAAGAAAATTAACAGATAAGCTAATAAACTCATTATCAAGTTCATATAAAAAACTGTGGAATATTCGACTTGATTGGGATTGGTAGTTTTTATAAGAGATACAGATAATCCACTATCAACTAACGTCGTACCTATTGTAAAAAAAAGCATTATCATTCCTAACAAACCAAATTCTGAAGGACCTAATAATCTTGCTAAAATCAACGTAGCAAGAAAATAAGTTGCTTTATTCAGGAATATGTCTGCAAGAGTCCAGAAGAAGCCGGAAACAGATTTAAAAGCTAAACTCAAAGTATTGCTTGCTCTTTATACCAATTATAAACAATTTGTAATCCTGTTTCGAAATTATAAAGAGGCTTATAACCTAACATTTTTTTAATTTTTTCTATACTAGCTTTTGAATGCATTATATCGCCTTTCCTATTGGGTTTATAATTTACTTGTATATCTTTTCCACTTACTTTTTTAAGTAAAGTTATCGTATCATTAAGTGATATTTGATCACCACATGCTACATTAAATATCTCGTGCTTTTCTATATCTTTTGCAAATAAAGCAATTATGTTAGCCTGGACTACATTCTCTATAAAAGTAAAATCGCGAGAAGTTTTTCCGTCACCAAATATAGTTGGACGTTCGCCTACTAAAAAAGATTTACAAAAAATAGGTATAACAGCTGCATATGGATTATTAGGATTTTGTTTTGGACCAAATACATTAAAATATCTTAGTCCAATTGTGTGTAATCCATACACTTTACTAAACACTTCAGCATATAACTCGTTTACCAATTTAGTTACTGCATAAGGAGATAATGGCCGCCCCTCTATGCCTTCAACTTTCGGTAAGGCATCACTATCTCCATATGAAGATGAGGAAGCTGCATATACTATTCTTATTTCTCTTGAAACTGATCTGACTGCTTCAAGTACATTAAGAAAACCGTCAATATTAACTGAATTTGTTTTTATAGGATCTTCGATTGATCTTGGAACTGAGCCTAACGCCGCTTGATGTAATACAAAATCAATATTTTCTAATGATTTTTTACAAGTTTCAAGGTCTCTAATGTCTCCTTCAATAAAATCAAAATTGGGAAGACTAAGGAATTCTTTAATATTTTCAAAATAACCATTTGACAAATTATCAAGCACGCGTACATGTCCTGCGCCAAATTTTAATAAATATTCAACCAAATTAGATCCTATAAAACCTGCACCTCCAGTGATTAAAAAACTTAATCCAGAGAGTTCGGCAGAGTGGTATGGAGTTTTATATAATTTATTATTAAACATTTCAGAAAATTTATAATCGCCCATCAATAATATTCTTAGGTAGTATCCCTTTCACATCATAAATAACTCCTTGCTTATCCAAAATTTCATGTAAGTCTATATCCTTGAATTTTTTATGCGCTACAGCTAAAATAATAGCTGAATATAAAAAGCCTTGTGGAACTTCCTTTTGTACTTTAACCCCGTATTCATTTAATACATCCTCTGGATTAGCCCATGGGTCATAAATATCAACTTGAATATCAAAATTTCTCAATTCTTTATAAATATCTATTACTCGAGTATTACGGACATCTGGGCAGTCTTCTTTAAAAGTAAATCCAAGTAACAATACTTTCGATTCAATAACTTTCAGATCTTTACGCATCATAAGCTTTACAACCTCAGTAGCTACATGCTTACCCATCGAATCATTTAATCGACGTCCAGCAAGTATCATCTCTGGGTGATAACCAACCTCCTGGGCTTTTTGTGCTAAATAATAAGGATCAACACCAATACAATGTCCACCAACAAGACCTGGTTTAAACTTTAGGAAGTTCCATTTTGTACCTGCTGCTTCGAGAACTTCATTTGTATCAATACCAATTAGGTTAAAAATCTTACTTAATTCATTTACAAAAGCAATATTAATGTCTCGTTGTGAATTCTCAATGACTTTAGCGGCTTCAGCAACTTTGATACTAGGCGCCTTGTGAGTACCAGCTGTTATAATACTTAAGTATAGATTATCAACAAAATCGGCAACCTCTGGAGTAGATCCACTTGTAACCTTTCGTATTTTGGTAACTGTATGTTCTTTATCGCCTGGATTAATACGCTCTGGAGAATATCCACAAAAAAAATCTTGATTATAAACTAATCCGCTATTTTTTTCCAGAACAGGAACCATTTCTTCTTCAGTTACCCCTGGATAAACTGTGGATTCGTAAACTACTATATCTCCTTTTTTGATAAACTCAGCAACCGTTTCACTGGCTTTAATCATTGGTAACAAAACTGGTCGGTTGTGCTTATCTGTTGGAGTTGGCACTGTCACTATGAAAATGTTACACTGAGCCAGTTCAGATTTGTTAATTGTTGGATAAAAACCATTCTTTTCTGAGTAATTCTGTTTCAGAACTGATTTTAAATATTTTTCGGAAATTTCAAGAGTACTATCGGTGCCGTTTAACAACTGTTTCACTCTTTCTGGATTGATATCATAACCAATAACTGGATATTTTTCTGCGAATGCAACGGCCAACGGTAAGCCTACATATCCTAATCCTATTATTGCAATTTTTGATTCTTCTAACTTCATACCTGCTATTTATATCTATTAATTCAATACATTTAAATTTAATGCCAAAAAAATAATTTTAAAAATTACTTGTTAATAACTAACTCTTGTTAGTTCATTTTTTTAAAAAATCCAAGGCTATTCTTTATCAACATATAACTGATAAGTAAAAATGAAAATAAAAAGGCAACCAATATGGTCGTCAAAATTTTATTTTCTTTATTTTTCTGTAGTGGCAAGTTTGATTCATCAACTATTTGAATAACCGGCGTCTCCTGACTCAATGTAAATTTAGCTAACTCTAAATTCTTTACTACTTCTGCATATACTGTTGCCAACATGGTTTTATCTCTTGTTGTAAGTTCTGTTGCAACGATTGTATTAGTTTTATAGAGTGGGTTCACATCCATAGTAGCAGAAGATGTTTGAAGAGAGGCTGAGGTAGCCGTTTTCTTATTTAGTAAATTACCAATACTATCTGCCCGAGCTTGCAACTTATCTACAGTTTTTTGCTGACGAGATGTTTTTAAATCAATATATCTTTTAACCGCAATGGCAACCAGTTCATCCCCATATTTTTTTGCCAATTGCTCATTCTCCATTGTTATACTTAATTCTATGAAGCCTGCCTTTTTATCTACTTTCGCAATAGCAAATTGTTTCTTCAAAATATGGTCATTAATAATCACTTGTAATAAGCTGTCTTGCAAACGGCTGTAAGTCTGATTCTTTTTATCAAGAGGAAAACTAATCACTCCAATTTTATCATTTTTACCCCACGATTTTTTTAAGCCGTGTGTCTCAATATATTTATCTGCTAAAGATATTCTACTTACACTATCCCAAGGGCTTAATAATACTTCACGAGCTAAGCTTTCGCTTTTAAAATATAATAAAATATTATCTCCCGCTATCAATCCGCCTCCTGCGCTACTTCCGAAATCAACTCCGAACTGCCCGGCCAAAGAAGCCAAACCGCTTAATCCTCCGCCACTACTTTTAGCATCCTCTACCACAAAAGTAGTTTTAGCGGTATAAGTAATCGGCTGCATCCAAGCATATACAAAGCCAATAACCCCTCCTAAAATACCCACAATGGCTATTTTCCACCACTGAGTTTTGAGATAGTGATACCATTCGCCAATTTTGAGGATTAGCTCTTTGAGGGAGATTTCGTCGCTCTGATTATATATTTCGGTAGACATACTATTGAATTTGATGAGATTTCTCACCGCCAAAGGCGGATCGAAATGGCCATTATTGTGTTAGGTTCCTAATAGTTAGTAACAACGTTACCAAAGTTCCAAAACCGGTTGTTAAGGCTACGATTTCAGCCGTACTCATGCCCTTGCGCTCGGTTCTTACAGGTACATATACTTCGGAGCCGGGTTTGATTTTTGGATAATTGCGCACGAATAAAAAACTTTTAGTAGTACGTACCTCACCATTGGGGTACACTACATAGGCTCGCTTTTTTTGTCCACCAGGTATTATACCTCCCGATTCCCTGATTACCTTACGCAAACCCAAACCATCTCGATACACCACTTTCTTAGGGAAATATACCCCACTGAAAGTTTGTACGGTTTCTACTTTTTTGGGTACTTTTAAAATATCGCCATCTTGTAATAAGATATCGAATATAGATTCATCATTATCCAGCACTTCATTTAAACGGATACCCACAATTTTCATATCGTCTTTTAATGTATTATCTGCAGTTTTAGCTTTTGCAGTATCCGTAAAACTACTTTTTAGGGTAGCTAACTTATTTTTTAAAATGATAGTATCATTATTAGTGAGGTCTTCAAAAGTTTTACGTAATAAGAAGGCCCCTTCTGCATAAGCACCTTTTTTTAAACCTCCTGCCCTTTTTACCAAATCACTCAACTTTTCTTGGTTACTGGCAATTGCATAATTACCGGGGTACAATACCTCCCCTTCTATGGATACATTTACCTGTTCCTTATAGCCCGGTGCTTTACGAACAGATATAATATCGAAAGGTTCTAGTGAAGTATTTAATGCCTGCTGATTTTCGGTCTTAGATAAATCTACACTGAGAATAATAGCGTAACGTTGTGTTTCTCCAGCAATACTGGTATCTCTTACCCTACGTGCTACTTCTACTAACTTTTGCGTAGCCCCATCTTTATACCCGCCTGCCATTAAAATAACATCCTGTACCTGCATACCTTTAGCGTATACAAAGCTATCGGGGCGGTTTACTTCACCTCTTACTTTTACTTTGAATAACTCTCTTATTTCCTGATAGGGGTATATATGTATAGAATCTTCTCTTTGCAAATTCAAATTAAACTTGCCGTTAAATACATCGGAAATATTAAAGCCCACCATTTCAGGGGTATAATCAGCCCCTAAGCGCCTAACTACTGCCCTCTCCCTATAAGCTTCTTCTTTGGGTTTAGCGAGTGTCAATAAATCTTTTAAAGTAGGGGTATTATTCAAAGCATATTGTCCCTGATAAAAAACTGCTCCCGTGATAGATACCCTATTTTTAAAAATATTTGCTACACTATCTACATACAATTTATCTCCTGTTTGCGGAACAAAACTTGCAACCTGAGACATAGGAACTGTAAATACTTCTTTCTCTTGTTTGCCAAAACGAGATACACGGATGAACTCTTTATTAGCACTATCGGCTAAGCCGCCGGCATATTGTAATACATCTTGCAATTTATCGTTGGCTCCTAACTCATACACTGCTTTTCTTTTAACAGCGCCACTCAATTCTACTCTTGCCGTGTAAGGTGCTACCCGAATCACATCTTCATCTTGCAATAATTTATTATTACTCAAATCACCATTTAATAAATACTGATATAAGTCGAATTTAGCGATGGATTTTCCACCTCTTATTAACTCAATGTTTCTGTAAGAACCAATAAGGGTAGGCCCTCCGGACGCATATAAGGCATTGGCGATGGTAGATAGGGAAGAAAGGGAATAAGAACCCGGCCGTGTAATTTCCCCAATAATATTTACTTGTATACTTCTGATATCACCAATACTCAATTGTAAGCTGGTATTGCCTGCTTTTAAGCCGGGATATATTTTGGCTAATGTAGTTGTTAATTTAGTTCTGGCTTCTTCTACGGTTAATCCGGCTAATTTGATTGGCCCGATATTGGGGTAACGAATAACCCCCTCCGCATTTACTTTTAGGCTTTGCTTTTTATCGGAGTAGCCAAAAATATCAATGATAAGTTCATCGCCTGTACCAATTACATAGTTTTTAGGCGTAGGTATATTAATATTAGGTTCAAAGCTCAGGTTCTCTTTAGTAAAAATGTCGGAGCCATAAATAACCAAGCCATTGATATAATCCGGCTCTTGCTTAGGTAATATATAAGGAACAGTTTTCCTTTTCGCTTTATCCTGACTCCCCAACTTACCGTCTCCTTGGGTAACCCCTGGGCTTATACCTTGAAGCCTACTCCTTAATTTAGCTATATCCGCATCACTCAACCCCCTTTCTTTGGCCTTAGCCACAAGTTCCGTTTCGGATAAGCCTGATAGGCCATATTGTTGTACCAACTGGGCTATTTGTTGATCGGTAAGTTGGTCAATATTAACACCCCCCGGCAACTGGGCGTTAAGTTGGAAGCTTAAAGCTATAAGCATTAAGGCAGTTAATATACTTTTTAAGAAATTTCTCATAAAAATAGTTTAAAAACGGCTTTGCCAGTCTGAGTCACATGGTAACTACAGAAATAATAAATGGTTCGGCGAAATAAGTCGCCAAAATAACAACTAAATACTTAATAATCAAAGAAATAGCAGTAAGACCGAAATCGTGGGGGAGGTGATTTCTTTTAAGCTGCAAATATAGGGTTGCAACTATTCCAAGCCAAGTTTTGTTATAAATACATCTCAATTATTTTATAGCATTAAGAATCGCAAATACTAAAGTAGACATCCCTATGATACTGGAACTAATACCGAGTGTTTCAGTTGTAGAAAGCCTCTTTTTTACTTTTTGTTCCGGTACATAAATTTCTGACCCTGCAATTAAAGAAGGATAAACTCTTAAAAAGAGTGCCCTTCGAACTGTTTTTACTTTTCCATTCGGGTAAACTACATAAGCCCCTTTCTTTAAAGCTATCTCCGTAAATCCGCCCGCTTCCCGAATTGCTTTTTTAAAACTGAGATTTTCGCTAAACGTCATTTTCTTTTCGAATCGTACAGCGCCAAAAACGGAAACTGTTGTGAAAGTCTTAGGAATTTCAATAATATCTCCATCTTCCAAAAACAGGTTAGCACTGTTTTTCGGGTTTGAAATGATATTAGCTAAATCGAAAGAAACTACTTGCTTTCCAACATCAATTTTTTGAATGAGTTTCTGTTCTGCCAAAGAATCGTTCAGTTGATTATATATTAATTGTTTTTTAATACCTCTAATTTCTGCTCCCATATTTGTTGGAAATGTATTCCGTAAAAGGGTTGCCCCGGCTACATTTGCCGTACCTACCAAACCACCTGCTCTTTGCAGTAAATCAGTAACCCTATCGTTTTTACTATTTAACTGGTATACACCGGGAAATAAAACTTCTCCTCTTATAATAACTGATCCGGCTGTTTTATTACGTGGTAAGTTTTTAACGTTCACTACATCAAAAGGCTCCAAAGGAATTGCTAAGGATGTTGGTTTTAATGCCAAACTATCTTTCAAACTAAATTTATAAATACTATTGTAAACAACTGTATCGGCTAGGGTTTTGTCTTTTCTTAATCTACGGAGTACCTCAATTTCCTCTAATGAAGCTTTATCTGTTAACCCCCCGCCTAATAAGATAATATCTTCCAATAACATACCGGGTGTAAAGGCAAATGATCCGGGGCTATTTACCTCCCCGGTTAACTTTACATTAGCGGCTTCTTCAAGCGCCGACTTATAAAATACCTGAAGGAAATCACCGTTGCGTAGGTTTACAGTCTTTTTTCCTGCAAAAATATCTTGTAAATTAACGGCTTCAACAACACGTTCTTCGAAGTTGTTTAAACGATATAATAGTGCGCGGTTTGTAAAGGCATTGTCTTTTATTTTTGCTTTCCTTAAAAGACTAAGGATTTCCTTACTACTATCGAGTGAATAATCTCCCGGGAAAAATACTGCCCCATTTATACTTACTTTATTGTCAAATTTTTCTATAATACTACCAACTGTTATATAATCGGAGCTTTTGACGCTCTCTTTTTCTAAGGATTTGTAAGGCACATCGAGCAAAAGTTTGCTACTATCGCCAATACGTTGGATACTAATTTTTTGCTTATTAGCATTATCCGTTAAGCCGCCGGCATAAATATTAATTACATCTTTTAAACAGTCGCTCGTTAAGCACTCATAAACACCCGGCTTTTTAACCGCCCCGGCGATAGAAACCCTAATGGAAAAGGGTTCTACCTTAATAATATCTTCATCTTTCAGTAATCCATTTTTACTAAGGTCGCCATTGAGTAAAAAATCATAAAGATCAAACTGTACAATTCTTTTCCCGTTTCGAATCAAACTAATTTTACGATAGGAGCCGTTAGCAGACGGCCCCCCTGATAAATAAAGTGCATTGGCAATGGTAGATAAAGAAGGTAAGGAATAAGTACCCGGATTTTTAATTTCCCCAATCAATATTACCCGTATAGTTCTGATTTGCCCTAACCCCAATTGAATAGAAGTTTTACCCGTTGCTAAACCCGGATATACTTTTTTCATTACTTGCTTTAGCTTTATTTTAGCTTCATCGATACTCAGGCCGGCTAATGTTACCGGACCGATATTGGGCAATCGTATTTGCCCTTCTGTATTTATTTTAACTTTCGTTATCTTTTCTGAATACCCGAATATGTCGATTGTAAGCTCATCATCTACCCCTAATACATAATTACCCGGAGTAGCAATACGCAGGTTTGGCTCAAAAGTGAGATTATTATTAGTGAAGAAATCTTCCCCAAAAACGGGTAGTGCATCTTTTGTTTTGGATACCGGTTTCACCGTTTCTACGGATTTTCGGGTGTCATAGGTTATATTAACCGGTTTTTTTCCTCCCTCTATTTTAGCTAACCTTAGCTTGATTTCACCAATTTGGTAGTCGGTTAACCCATTTGCCTTGGCTTTTGATTCCAGTTCCTCTTCAGATAAGCCTGTTAATTGGGCTCTGGTTACATACGACATGAATTGCTCATCACTTAAAGTAGCGATATTCACGGTAGACAAGTTCACACCCTGTGGTACTTGAGCCGGCACTTTTATAAAAAATATTAAAGCAATTCCTAAATAAAAAAAAGACTTCAGCATCCCACTTCAAATTTGCAGTTAGTACGATAGTATGTTCTTTAAAAGCATTAAATCCCTTAGATAATAGTAGTGCGGATAGACAAATTTACCGATTTACAGGTCTATTTTGCCGATATAATTATATCTTAATGGTTATTTAATGTGTGTCGAGAAGTTACTATAAGAATGCTAATAAGTTGAAAAGCTGTTTGTAATTCATAGGAATGATCTTAAAAAGTAGAGTTACAACACTGGTTTAAAATATTCTTTTATCCCGCCGCAGGGAGGCTACCTGTATGTTTTCAAAAACTTTGTTTTGGGATTCTTTTTGCCCTTTTCTTGATGAAAAAAGGGTGAAAAAAATCAAGCCCGCCCTCACAGAATGTTACATTTGGGCGGGACTGCTAAAAAATTGCTGGAATGCGCTTCATAAGGCTACAAACAAAAAACTCACCCCCGCCTAAGGCGGGGGTGAGTTCTAATAAATAAAACAATGCAGCTAGTAGGTATACAAGCCAAGTTTATTTACAAAAAACCCCGCATAGAGATGCAGGGTTTTGTTTATTGTATATTTAAAAAAAAGACTATTTCAGTCCAAAGGCTTTTTTTACGTTAGAAACATGATCTAGTTTCTCCCAGGTAAACAACTCTACTTTTACTTTCTTCTCTTTTCCGTCGGGCGATGTAAAAGTTTTTGTAACCACTTCACTCTTTCGGCCCATATGTCCGTATGCCGCTGTTTCACTGTAAATAGGATTTC
>CABHOW010000040.1 GCA_902168225.1 uncultured Flavihumibacter sp.
ATCGTTTCGAAAACTCAATCGCATTAATCCCTTTGAACATAACTAATATATTTAGCTGTAAACTACTAATTATTTTAGTTACGCGCAACTATTTTTCATATCTTCGAGAACTAAATACCTAATCCTAAAGTTTAATTTTTTTATAATTCAGATTTTATGTTTTAGATGTTGAATAGAAATTTTATGTCAAATAAAAAGGATCGCTTCTTACTAAAATTGGACGTTTTTCGATTAAACAAAGAATAATATATTTCTCTTCCTCACGCAATCAAATCCAATAATAACAAGGGTTTCAATATAAAATGCCTTTTTCCTCACACAAAAAAGGACTCACGATTTAACGTAAGTCCTTGATTTTCATGTAGCGAGATCGGGACTTGAACCCGAGACCTCAGGGTTATGAATCCTGTGCTCTAACCAACTGAGCTACCTCGCCAAATATGTCTTGAACCCAGTCCGCCTTAGGCGGATATGAATCCTGTGCTCTAACCAACTGAGCTACCTCGCCAAATATGTCTTGAACCCAGTCCGCCTTAGGCGGTTATGAATCCTGTGCTCTAACCAACTGAGCTACCTCGCCAATTGGGGTGCAAATATAGGTGGTTTGGATGAATGGGAAAAGCCTAATACGCCAACAATTTCCCGATGCGTTCAGCCACTTTGGTGGCAGTGGGGAGCATGGCGGTTTCTAATGCCACATTGATAGGAATAGCCGGCAGGTTTTTAGCTCCCATTACTTCAACCTTGGCATCTAAAAAATGGTAGCAATCGTTAGATATACGAAGCGATAAAGCCTCGGCAAATGAATTATTTTGTTGCTCTTCGGTTAGTACTAATACTTTACCATGGCGCTTTACCGAATTAAAGATGGTTTCTTCATCTAATGGATACAAAGATCGGAGGTCTACTATTTCTACTTGTCCGGGATAACGCTCTGCAGCCGCTTTTGCCCAATATACTCCCATGCCATAAGTAACCACTGTAATAGTTTCTCCCTTACGTACCCGCTCCATTTCTGTTTGTAATACTACGTTGGCTTTACCTAGGGGCAATATATAATCTTTTGCCGGTTCGATGGTTTTGGCATCATCGGTACCGGGCACTTTACTCCAGTACAATCCTTTATGCTCAAGCATAATAACAGGATTAGGATCGAGGAAGGCGGCTTTCATCAAACCCTTCATGTCTGCGGCATTGGAAGGATATACTACTTTAATACCCTTGATAGATAATAAGGTACTTTCGATACTGCCACTATGATATGGCCCCCCACCCCCATACGCACCTACAGGTACACGCAATACCATTTGTACGGGAAACTTACCGTTAGATAAATAACAAGATTTGGCTACTTCGGTAACCAACTGATTTAAGCCGGGATAGATATAATCGGCAAACTGGATTTCTACGATCGGCTTCATACCCATAGCGCTCAAGCCAACAGTAGATCCAACTATATAAGCCTCTTGAATGGCTGTATTAAACACTCTGTTCTCACCATATTTTTCTGCCAGGGTTGCCGCTTCCCGGAAAACACCCCCTAGCCTTCCTCCTACATCTTGTCCGTATAATATGGCTTCAGGATATTCATCTAAAATTTCATCAATGGCATGTAGGGCAGCATCTACCATCATCACTTTCTCAGCACCTTTGGGTACTCTTTGTCCTTTTTCTTCTTTAATAGCTGTAGGTGCAAACACATGATCTTCAACGGAACGAATATCTGGTTCAGCAGCTCCTTGTGCTTTCTTAAAATCTTCCAGTATGATTTCAAGAGCGTCGGTTTCTACTTTATTAATTTCATGATCATTAAATCCCACACCGTTTAGGAGATGCCTTAGTTTAGGGATTGGATCATATAATCCATGTTTTAATAAATCTTCTCTGCTTCTGTAAAACTCTTTGCGTACCCCGCTGGTATGATGCCCTAATAATGGCACTTTCGCATGCACTAGTACTGGTTTTCTTTCGGTGCGGGCATAGTTTACTGCCTGCTCCATAGTTTCATAGCAACGCATAAAATCGCTGCCATCGCATTGCATTCGCTTAAGACCTTTAAAACCACAAGCATATTCATAGGCATTCATGGTTCTTACTTCATCGGCACTGGCACTGATACTCCACTGGTTATCCTGTACTAAATAAACAATCGGTAATTGTTTGAGGGATGCAAATTGAAGGGCTTCACTTACCTCTCCTTCCGTCATACTTCCATCACCTAATGAACATATAACGATGGGTGATTTTCCATCGGCGGATTTTCGGAGTTTGGCCGATTGTGTTTGCTCCAGAAACTGAACACCTTGGGCTAAACCTGTGGTAGGTATGGCCTGCATACCAGTGGCACTGCTTTGGTGTATGATAGAAGGACGAACTTCATCTTTATTACTGGGGTGGCAATAATATGACCTACCACCGGAGAAGGGATCATCTTTTTTGGCCAACAATTGAAGCATTAACTCGTACGGCTCAAAGCCTGCTGCGAGCATTAAACTATCATCTCTATAATAGGGGCTTACCCAATCGCAGGGTAGTAATTGTAAACCGGTTGCAATTTGAATAGCTTCGTGGCCGCGAGAGGTAGAATGCACATACTTACACACCTGCCTATTGGCATCGTAGGTTTCACTCATGGATTTTGCCATCATCATGAGCTTATACGCCTGCAGTAATATATTGGGTGTAAGCATGCTATTTTATTTCCAGTTCAAACATTTTTTCATTCTCAAAAAAACCTTCCAATATATCTCCTACCACACATTCTCCTACTCCTGCCGGTGTACCTGTATAAATGAGGTCGCCGATATTGAGGGAGAAATAATTTGAGATATGAGAAACGATTTGGTTGAAAGAAAAGATCATGTGTGATGTATCTCCCACCTGAACCGTTGTTTGATTATTTTTCAGTGAAAAATGAATAGGGTTCTTTAAGAGTTTTTCTGTTAAAGGCACCCAATTTCCAACCACTGCCGAATTATCCCAAGCTTTGGCTTTCTCCCAAGGCAAGCCTTTCTTCTTCAATGCAGCCTGTATATCACGGGCGGTAAAATCAATACCGATAGTTACCGCATCGTAATAACGCTGGGCTTGTTGCTCGGTGATATAGCGCCCGTTTTTACAAACGCGTAACACGAGCTCGGCTTCATAATGCAATTCGTTGGAAAACTCGGGATAATAGAATGGCGTATGCGACTGTAGCAGTGCAGTTTTAGGTTTCATGAAAATAACGGGCTCTTCAGGAACTTCGTTGCCCAGTTCTTTTGCATGATCGGCATAATTTCGGCCTACGCAAAAAATTTTCATAGTACAGTCGCATTTAAAATAGTAACGAGCTGCCCCTGAGTAATTTTAATTTGTGGGTACGGTTTGGGGTCAACTCAATTATATTTCCAACACTTATAACTATGAAAGACTATGGTTTATTATGTAAAACTTAAATTATTTGCCATATTCATGGCTTTTTGGAGGCCTATTGTCGCAAAGGCTTCAATTATATCCAAGCAAGCAGGTATTTTTTTATCAACCATTACCCTTTCCTCCGGTAACCATTTGCTCAGTACAAACTCGGCCTGTCGGCCTTTTGGGTAATTATTACCTATTCCAAAGCGTAACCGGGCGTACTCCGTACTTCCAAGGGTAAGTTCAATATCTTTCAACCCATTATGTCCGCCGGCACTGCCACTACCTCTCAATCGAAGTTTATCTAGCGGTAAAGCCAGTTCATCTACAATCGTAAGGGTTTGAGACAGATCGAGTTTTTCCTTATCAAGCCAATATTTAAAGGCTTTTCCGCTCAAATTCATATATGTAGTGGGCTTAATACAAATAAAGGTTTTACCCTTCCATTTTACCTCTGCTACATCTGCCAAACGGCCGGTACTAAAAAAAACATTGTGTTTCCGAACAAAGGCATCGAGTACATCAAACCCAATATTATGTCTGGTATGCTTGTATTCGTCTCCAATATTCCCGAGTCCAATTATTAAAAATCGTTGCATCATGCAAAAATAGCTTCTTGTGTTAAATTTAGAATTATAACTACAAAGCCAATGCATAGATTATCGTAATTTGCTCGGTATGGGATTCAAGGCGAATATACGCGGGCTTATAAAGGGTATTTTATATTACGGAACCAAGCATACATCTGATATAGACGAGCAAGACAAAATTAAAGTGGTGAATTTTATCATCGCACCCAGCCTACCTATTCTCCTAGTACTTATAATACTAAATATTACAAATGCCCGGTACTTATTAGCCGGCACCAATACAGTTGTATTTATAGTTGGGACACTAACGATACTGATTAACCCATTTAAGAAATATGATACGCTGAAATTAGTGCTGAATATAATCTTATCTATCACTTGTACCGTTCAGGCAATATCTTACCATAATGGTTCTGAATATTTTAATATTCAAAATTTAGTGGTGATCATGATTTTTTTCAACGACAGAAAATTCCTGATCCCTTCCATCGGTACCAGTGTTATATGTTTCGTGTTTGCTAAGTATTGGGTGATCACACACCCTCCTATTATTGAGCAAGTATCTACCGGCAGAGTTGCGTTTAATATGACATGGTTTTTGGCTATGATGGTTTTCGGGCTTCTATATTTCAAAAGAAATCAACGAAGAATAAAGAAGTCGCTGGAGGAAAAAAATGATCAGTTATCTGCAGCCAATAATACCAAAGAAAAAATCTTTACCATTGTTGCACATGATTTACGATCCCCTATTGCACAGTTAAAGGGAGGATTAGATTTAGTAAACAAGCAATATATATCTGCAGAAGAATTCAAGGGAATGTCGGGTGGATTTTATAAACAAATTGATGAATTACAAGCTAATTTGGATACCCTACTAAATTGGAGTCAGAGCCAGTTAGCAGGTATCACAGCCAAACCTAAAATATGCTCTGTTAAAACACTAGCAGAGGAAGCAGTTAGCCTCATACAACAAATGGCTGAAGAAAAAGAGATTTATATTAAGCGTCAGTTAGACCCCATGATGATCTATGCAGATCCCGACCAAATTCGTATTGTAATTCGTAACCTTATTTTCAATGCCATCAAGTTCAGTAATAGAAAGAGTAATATCTATTTATTATCGGCACTCGAAAACGGATTTGCTCATATTACAATTCAAGATGAAGGAATTGGCATTGAAGAAACTACCCTATCAAAACTGTTTACAGATGAGCCGATCATTTCTTCGAGGGGAACGGAGAAAGAAAAGGGAACAGGATTAGGTTTGAAACTTTGTAAAGAATTTATTCATATCAATCAAGGAACGATCGATGTAGAAAGTGAAATAGGCAAGGGAACAAAGTTTAGAATTGCCTTGCCTTTAGCCAAATAAAAAGCCCCAACCAAGTGGAGGGGGCTTGAAAAAATCTTGATAAAAAATTATTTCTTCTTTTCGTCTTTTGCGGCTGTAGCTTCTTCTTGTTTCAACTGACGCGTCATTACTACAGAAGCGATGGGAATACGTGGTGAGTTCAAAATCTCGATATTATCGGCTTTTACATCTTCTACACGAATATTTCCGTTCAATTCTAAATTAGTAATATCTACATTGATCGTTTCACGCAAATGTTTAGGTAATGCTTTTACTTTTAATGACTTCATTTTAGTAACTAACTTACCTCCTTCTTTAACACCTGCAGAAGTACCTGTAAATTTCAAAGGCAAAGTAGCAATAACAGGTTTATTATCTACTAATTCCAATAAATCAACGTGAATTAATTCATCGGAAACCTTATCAAACTGTAAGTCTTTTAAAATACACTTGTATTTTTTTCCGCCTACTTGAACTTCTGCCAATTGGAATTCACCGGTGTATACTAAAGGTTTTAATGCTTTAGCCGGAGCGTAGAAATTGATCTCCTCGGCACCACCGTAAATTACACCCGGCACATTTTCCTGAGAGCGAATTTGGCGGGCTGCCTTCTTCCCGTGTTCGGTCCTCAGAACACCTTCGATTGTAATTGTTTTCATTTATTTAAATTTTTGGACGGCAAAGGTAGGGATTTTAGTGGATAGTGTATAGTGGTTAGTGAATAGTATCAAAATATAAACACAACTAATTAATAATCAATGAGTTAAACACTACCCACTACCCACTATACACTATACACTAAACACTAAACACTAATCACTTTTACTTATCCTTTCCCCTCAACTGAGAGTGAATAAACAGGCTGGTAATACTTTTATTTTCATAAGCATTACGAATAGCAATAGCAAAAAGCTCCGCTACAGAAATAATTTTGATCTTCGATGTTTCTTTTTTTAGTGGAATAGTATCACATACCACCAATTCTTCAAGCACAGAATTTTCAATATTTTCATATGCTTTACCACTTAACACAGGATGGGTAATGATTGCCCTTACGCTGCGGGCCCCCTTTTCTTTTAATAAAGCAGCCGCTTTAGCCAAAGTACCGCCCGTATCACAGATATCATCGATGATAACGATATCTCTGTTTGTAACATCCCCAATAACTACCATACTGGCAATTTCATTGGCACGCTTACGATGTTTATCACAAATTACCATTTCAGCATTAAAATAGCTGGCTACTTCCCTTACGCGATTGGTACTGCCTACATCAGGAGCCGCAAACGCTAAATTCTTTAGTTTTAGCTGCTCGATATAGGGAATAAAAATGGCTGAACTATCTAAGTGATCTACAGGTACTTCAAAGAATGCCTGAATTTGTGGTGCATGAAGATCCATGGTAATGACCCTGTTGGCGCCGGCGGCTTCCAGTAGTGTGGCAATGAGTTTGGAACCAATGGCTACACGGGGTTTATCTTTTCTATCCTGCCTTGCAAAACCATAATAAGGTATTACGGCTATGATCTTATAAGCGCTGGCTCTTTTAGCAGCATCGATCATCAATAACAACTCCATTAAGTTATCGGTAGGAGCATATGTACTCTGTACTAAAAAAACATAATCGCCACGAATACTTTCCAGAAAAATGGGCTGAAACTCACCATCACTGAATTTCTGAATATTAATTTTTCCGATGGGGGCGCCAAATTGCTTGGCAATTTTCTCGGCGAGTTTTTGAGAACCCGTACCCGAAAATATCTTGACAGAAGGATTCATAACACAGTTATATGGCGCGAAGATATTGATTCAAATAAGAAATACTATTTTGAAATAACACTTGTTTATATTATGAGGAAATTTTCTATTAAAGAATGGGCTGAAACAGAACGCCCCCGAGAAAAGATGTTATTGCTCGGAACTGATCATTTGAGCAATACTGAGCTATTGGCGATTTTGATTAATACAGGCACCCCACAAGCCACGGCTATCGATATTGCAAGGGCTTTATTGCATGCCGTAAATAACGACCTATCTAAACTTGGAACGCTCTCTGTTCGTGAAATAACACAATTGAATATCAAAGGATTAGGCAGCACCAAAGCCATTAGTATCGTGGCTTCTCTTGAATTGGGCAGACGCCGGCAAACAGCCATTACCCGCAAAGAAAAGATTAATACCACTACCGATATGGCCGCTTTTTTGAAATCCTCTTTTCAATTTTATACACATGAAATTTTTGCGGTTGTTTTCTTAAATCAGGCAAGCAAAATTTTACAAGTTGAAATTATTAGTGAGGGAGGAATTACGGGTACCGTTGCCGATCCGCGTATCATCCTGAAAAAAGCTTTAGAACACCAAGCTACCGCGATTATCCTATGTCATAATCATCCCAGTGGTAACCTCAAACCGAGCAGCGCAGATGAAATGCTCACACAGAAAATAAAAAATGCAGCAAATTTTTTAGACATCAAAGTTGCCGATCATATCATCGTAAGTAGTGAGGGGTATTATAGTTTTGCGGAAGAAGGACTTATGTAGTGGATAGTGAATAGTGGGTAGTGGGTAATGTTCAGTTGATAAGGTACTACTCACTATTCACTATCCACTACTCACTATTAGGCCTGCCCTGCCGGCCCTCCGAAATGCATAGGTATCTCCACTTGCTCTAAATCTTGAATAGGTCCATTGGCAGCTTCAAAACGCTCTATGTTCTCTTCTAATGCTTTCATAAAACGTTTGGCATGCATGGGTGTAAATATAATTCTGGATTTTACCCTACTCTTGGGAGTTCCCGGCATAACACTTACAAAATCAATAACAAATTCAGCATTACTATGTGTTATAATAGCCAAGTTCGCGTAATCGCCCTCCGCCATTTCTTCACTTATTTCAATATTCAGTTGATTGTTGGGTATTTGTTCCATATACAATTATTGAAGGGCAAAGGTAAATAATTATACTTTTGCGGCATGTTAGTACTAGATGGTAAAATTGCAGCTGCTTCCGTAAAAGAATTACTTAAAAAAGAAACTACGGATCTTGCGGCAAAAGGCAAGCCCAGTCCGCATTTAGCTGCTATTTTAATAGGAAATAACGGAGCCAGTGAAACCTATGTAGCCAGTAAAGTGAAGAATTGTGAAGAAATAGGTTTTCGATCTACTCTTATTCGCTTCCCAGATGATATTACGGAGCAGGAATTACTTCTTGCTGTGGATTCACTCAACGACAATAAGGATATCGACGGCATTCTGGTACAACTTCCATTACCTAAACATATTTCGGAACAAAAATTAATAGAAGCCATCGACCCTACTAAAGATGTAGATGGCTTTCATCCAAGTAGTGTAGGTAAACTGGTGCAAGGCTTGCCCACATTTATTCCGGCAACTCCTTATGGAATTATTTTATTACTCGAACACTACGATATACCTACCAAGGGTAAACATGCTGTTGTGATTGGAAGAAGTAATATTGTTGGCCGACCAATGAGTATATTATTAAGCAGCAATATGGCAAAAGGAAATTGCACCGTAACCATTTGTCATTCTCATACCCCTAACCTATCCGAGATAGCTGTTACCGCTGATATTTTAGTAGCGGCTTTAGGCAAACCCGAATTTGTAACTGCCGATATGGTTAAACCCGGTGCCGTTGTAATAGATGTTGGTATTACCAGGGTGAACGACGATACCTCAAAAAAGGGATTCCGTATAAAAGGGGATGTAAACTATGCAGAAGCAGCTACCAAAGCAGGTGCCATTACACCGGTACCGGGCGGTGTTGGACTCATGACTATTGCAGGCTTACTGAAAAATACGATGCAAGCCTATCTCAACAACCGTGGTTAATATAACTTTGCCTCATGCAAATCGCATCTACTTCAAATACATTACCGGTAATGGAAGCATTCTATACCTTACAAGGAGAAGGTTTCCACCAAGGAAGAGCAGCTTATTTTATTCGCTTGGGCGGTTGTGATGTAGGTTGTTTTTGGTGCGATGTAAAAGATAGTTGGGATGCATCAAAACATCCTCAATATTCCGTAAACCAAATTTTACATGAAGCAAAAAAATATCCGGGAAGATTAGCTGTAATAACCGGTGGTGAACCTTTATTACACGATCTTACTGAGCTAACTATTGCATTACAAGAAACTGGTTTTGAAACAAATATTGAAACCTCAGGTTCATCTCCGCTATCGGGCAATTGGAATTGGATATGTTTATCTCCTAAAAAATTTAAAGCTCCTCTACCAGAAATTATTCCTCTTGCCCATGAATTAAAAGTTGTTATTTACAATAAGCACGATTTTGAATGGGCTGAAACATACGCTAATCAAGTATCTTCTTCATGCAAATTATACTTACAACCCGAATGGGATAAAGCAAGTTCGGTAACGCCAATGATCATCAGTTACATTCAACAAAATCCAAAATGGCAAATGAGTTTGCAAGTACATAAATACTTGCATATACCTTAATACGAACTGAGAAAGCATTAGGTACCTATTTTAACAAATCGATACCCTTTTTTTTCCGATATTCAAAGCATGAAAAAATCGGTTGCTTTTATTGGAGTATGTATATGCTGTGCTTTTACAGACAATGCGCAATGGTACGATTCAGATAAGGTAAAAGAAAAATCGGCAAAACTATATGCGAAAGCAATTGAATTTTTACGCAATGATGAGTTCAAAGAAGCCATGCCTTATTTACTCACTGCCATTGAAGCAGATACGAATCATTTAGATGCATATTTATCTGCTGCCGGTGTATTCGGACAATTAAAACAATATAAAAGATCCAATCAATTCTACGAAAAAGCCCGTTCAAAAGATTCTGTTTATTTTAATATTTATAACTTACCCTATTCCATCAATCTAGCCGGTGAAGGGAAGTTTGCAGAAGCCTTAGCTGCTGTAAATAAATTTTTGAGTTTACCGAATCTAAATGATAAAAGTATTAAGAGTGCCAATTATAGAAAAAGAACTTATGAATTTGCACTAAGCTATGCTTCACAGCATGGAAATGACACCTATCAATTTAATCCTATCAATTTAGGAGATAGTGTAAACTCTCCTTTCTCAGAATATTATCCTTCTGTTACCGTTACGGATAGTTTATTGGTATTTACCAGAAGGGGTGAACATTTAAGAGAAGATTTTTTTCAGAGTACTATCAATGGTAAAACTTTTGGGAAAGCAAAAGCCATCAAGGGCGATATCAATATTGAGCCTCAAAAAGGTGCTATAACAGTATCTCAGGATGGAGAATGGATGCTTTTTGCAGGAAGATTTGCAGAGCAAGGCTACGGTAATTTTGACTTATATATTTCATACTATACGCCACAAGGCTGGAGTGAGCCTCAAAATATGGGCACCGCTATCAACACTGATTTCTGGGAAAGTTCGCCGGCTATTAGTCCGGATAAACAAACACTTTATTTCAGCAGTAACCGCCCCGGAGGATACGGAGGAAGGGATCTATATGTAAGCTATAGAAAACCAAACGGTACTTGGTCTCCGGCAATAAACATGGGGCCTAGCATTAATACAGCAGGAGATGAATTGGCACCTTATATACATGCAGATAATCAAACACTATACTATACCTCAGATGGATTACCGGGATATGGAGGTTCGGATTTATATGTAGTAAGAAAAAATACCAAAGGTGAATGGGGTGTTCCCGAAAATTTAGGGTATCCTATCAATACCATTGAAAATGAAGGAAGCCTGGCAGTATCCGCAGACGGATTAACTGCTTATTACGCCAGCGACAGAGCAGATAGCAGAGGACAACTCGATTTGTACCGGTTCGATATGCGTAAAGATATTCGTCCGTTTAGAACCCTTTATGTAAAAGGCATTGTTGCTGATAAAAAAACAGGTAAGAAATTACCATCTACCGTTGAACTTATTGAAAACAATACCGGGGAATCGCTCATGAAAGTTCAAACTGATGAAACAGGTGAATATTTTATTACACTACCTATTGGAAAAGATTACACTTTCGTGGTAAATAGGAAAGGCTATTTATTTTATAGTGAATTATATGCTTTGAGCAGTAAAGAGGCAGATAGCGTATACAAGAAAAATATTTTACTGCAACCCATCGAATTATATGCTAATTATGTTTTCAATAATATCTTATTCAGTACGAATGCATATGAATTGCCTAGAGATGCCCATATCGAATTAGATAAATTGATACAAGTATTACAAGAAAATCCTTCCTTACAAATTGAGATAGGCGGACATACAGATAATATTGGAAAGCCGGAAGACAATAATAAACTCTCTACCGAAAGAGCAAAATCTATTGCCAATTATATTGTTGGCAAAGGCATAGCTGCAGAAAGAATTTCGTTCAAAGGCTATGGAAGTACAAAGCCTATTGCAGATAACAAAACAGAGGCCGGACGTGCCATTAACAGAAGAACTACCGTTACAATCACAAAAATTTAGCGTATAAATACCTAATTATTTTTAGTTTTTTTTCGCCAGCTTGCCGAATGCAAAAACAATACTGGTATGAAATTGCGTTAAGCTTAATCCCGGAAACAGGACCCATATTACAACGCCGATTATTAGATCATTTTGGGGAAGCTGCATTAATTTTTAAAGCCAGAAAAAAAGATTTACAGTATGTAGAAGGTATAGGTGCACTATTGGCTAAGAGAATAAAAGAGTGGGATGAATTTTCATTGGTAGATGAGGAATTGCGTTTCACGGAACAACATCATATCCAGATATACTGTGTAAATGATAAAGCTTACCCACTCAAGCTTGCAGCTTGTCCAGACGCGCCTTTGTTGATATACGAAAAAGGACATACACCCTTGAATAATACAAAAATGCTGAGTATTATAGGTACGCGTAATAATACCATTTATGGGAAAAAAGTTACTGAGCAATTAATTGCCGCTCTACCTAAAGATATTACAATAGTAAGTGGCTTGGCTTTTGGCATTGATGCCATTGCGCATAGTGCTGCCATGGATCATCAATTACCAACAATTGGAGTATTAGCACATGGATTGAATGAAATGTATCCTGCACAACATAAACAATTAGCAAGAGAAATGATACAACAAGGTGCCTTACTAACCGAATTTGGAAAAGGGGTGAAAGCCGATAAACATAATTTTCCCAGAAGAAACAGAATTGTTGCCGGATTATCAGACGCGACTATTGTTATAGAAACCGCCCATAAAGGAGGCAGTATGATTACGGCAGACATGGCTTTCCACTACAATAGAGAAGTATTTGCCGTTCCCGGGAGAATTCAGGATGAAAAAAGTAGTGGCTGCTTACAATTAATTGAACAAAATAAAGCCACTGTTTATACGAGTGTAAATAATCTGTTAGAGACCTTGAAATGGACCGCTACAAAAAAGAAAAAAACAATCCAACAATTAACGATTAATACTTTATCGAGAGCGGCAAATAGCATCCTAGACACTTTAAAAACTAAGGAAACAATATATATTGATGAATTAAAGACGATTGCAGCCTTATCTGATGCAGATTTATCGGAAGGATTATTAGTATTAGAATTAGAACAACTGATTAGTATTTTGCCCGGAAAAAAGATTACGCTTTTATAATCGGTCGCTTATTCCATTTATACAGTAGCAGCGTCGTAATAATTGCCAATATCCCCGGTAATGAAAAAGCATATATAAAATTAGCAGGGTTGTTTTGATAGATAGCCGCCGATACCAAAGCACCGCCGCCAATGCCTACCTCTAGCGCAATATACATAGATGCGATTGCTTTCCCTCTTGTTTCCGGTAAGGCAAGATCGATGGTCCATGCAGTAATAGTAGGTGTACTAACTCCCCAACTCAAGCCATATATAACAGAGCCTATCAACATCATAGTTACAGAATTCGCAAATGCCAATATACCCATAGCAATTATCAAAGCGAAGGCCGACATGATCAGCATAGGTATTCTTCCAATTTTATCAGATAGCTTACCGGTTAAAAAACGAATAACTAAAGAAGCGATGGTAAAAAAGGCAAAAAATATTCCCTTATTATGCAAGCCCAAGTGCTCACTTAAATCGGGTGCAATAGTAAGAACGGTGCCTATAGAAAAGCATAATAACACTGTAGTAATAGCAGGTAAAAAAGCCGTTTTTTCGAAAATTTCATTTCGCTTTACTCTTAATAAATGAGGCCTGAATTTTTCAGGCTCTAGCAAAGTTTCTTTTACGTTATAGAGTATTACCACAGAACCCAGTGCAAAAATAGATGAGGCATAAAACATAGTATCATAACCATATCTAGCAACAAAATAACTGCCTACCACCGGGCCAACAGAAGATCCTAACGTGTAGCCAATAGCTAATGCCCCCATGGCTTCTCCCCTTCGGGATTCGTGAACTACATCAGCTCCGTAAGCAGCCGTAGCAGTAGGTTTGAAGCCGGTAGAAAATCCATGTATAAATCGTAAAAATAAAAATCCGGCTACAGAAGTGAGAACAGGATATAATAAACTACAAACAACACAAGTAAGGGATCCGAATATCATCACAGGTACACGACCAACCGTATCGGTTAATTTCCCACTAAAAGGTCGGGAAATACCTGCCATCAAAGTAAACAATGCTATGATGAGTCCCTTATATTCCGCACCCCCCAACATGGTAAGATAACCCGGTAATTCAGGTATCATCATATTAAAGCTTGTAGCAAATAAAACATTGCTTAAACAGAGCAGTGCGAATTGGAAAGTAAAAAACCGATGATTGCTGGTTGAGTTCGATAGTGACATTTCTGGTGTAAAGATAACAGAATTAATTTGGAAGCAATTTGAACCTTGCCCTATCTTTGCACATGGCAACAAAGCTTACACGTTCCGTTTCCGCGAACAATAACTCCCGATTATTTGGTGAAGGATTAACCTTCGATGATGTTCTGTTAATGCCCGCTTATAGCGAGATATTACCACGTGAAGTGAGCACCCGCACTCATCTTACCAAACAAATTACACTGAACATCCCGATGCTATCAGCAGCAATGGATACCGTTACGGAAGCTAATTTGGCCATTGCACTGGCACGTGAAGGAGGGCTTGGCATTCTGCATAAAAATATGAGTATTGAAAAGCAGGCTGAGCAGGTGCGTAAGGTTAAAAGAAGTGAAAGTGGTATGATCATCGACCCTATTACACTCTTAGTAGAAGCAACCATTGGAGATGCCTTACGGTTGATGAAGGAAAATAAAATCGGAGGCATACCGGTTGTAGATAATGCGGGTAAATTAGTGGGTATTCTTACCAACAGAGATTTACGTTTTGAAACCGATATGCGCAGGCATGTAAAAGAAGTGATGACAAAAGAAAATTTGATCATTGCCCCCGAAGGAACCGATTTGAAAAAAGCAGAGAAAATTTTACGTCAGCATAAAATCGAAAAACTGCCGGTAGTAAATAAGCAAGGTAAACTGATCGGACTTATCACATACCGGGATATTTTACAATTACGCAATTATCCGAATGCGGTAAAAGATGGTTTAGGAAGATTATTGGTAGGTGCGGCGTTGGGTATTACCAATGATTTAATGGATCGCGCAGCAGCCTTACAACAAGTAGGTGTGGACATAGTAACGCTGGATAGCGCACATGGGCATAGCAAGGGTGTTATTCAAGCATTAAAAGCGTTGAGAAAGAATTTCAAAACACTACAAATAATTGCGGGTAATGTAGGCACAGCAGCCGGTGCAAAAGCTTTGGCTGATGCTGGAGCCGATTGCATTAAAGTGGGTATTGGTCCGGGTTCAATTTGTACAACCCGTATTGTAGCAGGTGCAGGTGTTCCGCAACTTACCGCGGTAATGGAAGCTGCCAAGGCATTAAAACCATTGGGCATTCCTTTAATTGCAGACGGTGGTATCAGATATACCGGTGATATGGTGAAAGCACTTGCCGCAGGTGCCAATGTAGTGATGATGGGAAGTGTATTTGCTGGGGTAGAGGAAAGTCCGGGTGATACGATTATTTATGAAGGTCGTAAGTTCAAAGAGTACCGAGGCATGGGAAGTTTAGGTGCCATGAGCCAAGGTAGTGGCGATAGATATTTTCAGGATGTAGAAGCCGATATCAAAAAATTTGTACCGGAGGGTATTGAAGGTCGTGTAGCTTATAAAGGAAGTTTAAGTGAAATCGTATATCAATATGTAGGCGGGTTACGTGCCGGTATGGGTTATTGCGGTGCCAAAGATATAGCTGCTTTACAACAAGCCACTTTTGTAAAAATTACTAATGCGGGTATGAAGGAAAGTCATGCACATGATATCGATATCACCAAAGAGGCGCCAAATTATAGCAGGAAGTGATGAGTTAAGAATTAGGAATTAAGAATTCTGAATTTATAGAACGTGTAGTTCCTGTAGTATTATTTGCTTAATGATGGTGTTAAATCAGGTTTTCAAAACCTAGCTCTACCATAAAACCTACTAAATCATTAGGCGATATCAATATTTTATGGCTTTGAGTTACCAATATAATGGTTGTGTTAAGATTGGTACAGTAAACTTCCATAATACCAAGTGTGGAATTCGAATAAGTGCCCGTATAGCCTAATAAGCCGCCATCGCTAAACACTCTTCTACTTTGTTTTAAAAGCTCGGGCTCTACTATTTGGGCATCTAGAATATTTGATTTTAGAATGATGATATTTTTAAAATGCCGATGTATTATTATTTCCTTATCCGTAATACTATACCCTTTTATTTGTCGCAGATAAGGAATCGAGAAAACTAAAAGAAAAATAAGCCATAACACAAATACTTGTGATATATCATTCTGCTTTAATGAAATAAAAAGCAATATTGTGATCAGGCTAAAAAGAACAATACCTAAATAACTATACAACTTTCCCTTTGCATCCGGCATTGCTTTATACATATGGTAATTTACAAAATAATTATCTGCATTAACTTTAAATACGACTTAAATTTTATATACCTAGTACAATACAATTTTCCGTACTTTGCTTATATCCATTTTGTGTACAGAAATGAAAGTGAGTACTTCTTCAAAAAAATATTGGGCATATAGCGTACTCAGTGGTTTACTGCTATTTTTTTCTTGGCCCCCTTATCCACTAGCTTTCTTAATAGTGCTTGGATTTGTACCCTTATTTTTAATTGCGGAATCAACAAACAAGGGGTTTTTTAAGTACGTTTTTACTGCAATGCTTATTTGGAATATAGGCGCAACCTGGTGGGTATGTAATTCTACGCTTATTGGGGGTATTAGTGCCATTATTGCGAATAGCTTACTCATGTGTATCCCCTGGATAGCCTATCATAAATCGAAACAGTTTTTAACTCCAATTACTGCATTGGTTGGTTTTATATCTATTTGGCTTTACTTTGAATATATACACTTAAACTGGGAACTGAGTTGGCCATGGCTAACTTTAGGAAATGTATTTGCTAATAATACTCATTTTATTCAATGGTATAGTTATACCGGTGTTGCAGGAGGTTCATTGTTCATTCTTCTCGAAAATATTTTATTGCTTATCGTTATAACAAAATGGCACTCCAATAAGAACATAAAAAATTGGCTGCCTTTTGCCGGATTATTTTTTGTAATACCTTTTCTGCTATGGGTATGGAGTAATACATTAGAAAGAAAAAACTATCAACCTCTTACAGCTACAAAAAATATTGTTGCCATTCAACCAAATGTAAATGCATACGAAAAGTTTTCTATTGAATCAGCATCTCAGCAAATCAATAACTTGATACAGCTTTCTGAGAAAGCAATTGACACCAATACGGTTTTAATACTATGGCCCGAAACGGCTATGAGTGTTGGGGAATGGCAAAATCTGGTAGCGCAAAACAGATACTACCAGCCGGTTTTTGCTTTTATGCAAAAACATCCTTCCGTCACTTTAATATCGGGTATTGAGACCTTTAAGAATTATGGTAACATAAAAGAAACAATTACTGCTAAACAAACAGATATAGGAACGTATTATGACAATTTTAATGCAGCCATTAAAATTACCGCCGGCTCTCCACTTGAGTTTTATAATAAAAGTAAACTGGTACCCGGCGTAGAAGCGCTCCCTTCATTCTTACAAATACTCTCACCGGTTTTTGAAAAATTTGGCGGCAGCACCGGTGGCTACGGAAAATCGGCTGAAGCTGCTGTATTTACAAGTGCAGACAAAAATTACATTGCGGCTCCCATTATTTGTTATGAAAGTATTTATGGAGACTATATAAGAACTTATGTAGAAAAAAAAGCTACGCTTTTAAGTATTATTACAAACGATGGTTGGTGGGGCAACACACCAGGCTATCAACAACACTTGGCTTACGCAAAACTAAGAGCTATTGAAAATAACAGATGGGTTATACGTAGTGCTAATACCGGTGTTTCTGCCATTATAGACAATAAAGGGAATATCCTTCAATCCCTGGGCTGGGATAAACAAGGCTTTGTGAAAGCGAATATTCCCTTATATACCAATATCACTGCCTATACAAAACATGGTGATATCATTTATTTTATTGCGGAAGGTGCTGCTGTTACAGTATTGCTTATATTGTTATACATGGCCATCGTTCAAAAATTATTTTCAAAGAATAAGAAAAAATGAGTGCGCTCAAAACGATATCGACAGATCATTACGAATTGTTTTATGAAGATGCCGGATATGGTTTCCCTATTATGCTGTTACATGGATTTGGAGAAGATCGCACTATTTGGGATGATCAGGTAATAGCGCTGTCGAAAAATTATAGAGTACTGGTTGTTGATCTTCCCGGTACGGGAAAATCCATACAGAAAAATGAAAACCCCATTACCATTGACTCTATGGCAGATGCCATACATGCCTTATTACATTATGAAGTAATTCATGAATGTATTTTATTGGGTCATAGTATGGGTGGATATATTAGTTTATGTTTTGCGGAAAAATACCCTGAATTATTAAAAGCATGGGGACTCATTCATTCTACTGCTTATGCGGATTCAGCTGAAAAAAAATTAATCCGAACAAAAGGAATAGAAACTATGGAACAGTACGGCGGTCATGCTTTCCTTAAGAACACTATCCCTAATTTATTCAGTGCAACTTCTAAACAAATAATCTCTGAAAAAATAAACGCACTTATCGATAAGTCTGCTGCTTTTCAAACAGCCTATTTACAAGCCTATTATGCCACCATGCGCGATAGACTCGATAGAACACATGTTCTTTTGTCGGCCACGGTACCTGTTTTGTTTATTGTGGGAACTGAAGACGCGGCAGCTCCTTTAACAGATATACTAGCGCAATCACACCTGCCAAATAAATCGTATATTCATGTACTGGAGAATGTTGGTCACATGAGTATGCTGGAAGCACCTCAACTACTCAATCAATATCTTCTTCAGTTTATAGAAGGAGTGATTTAGTTGATATGAAAAGGTTGTTTTTTTTGATAGTAGTAATGCAGCTCTGCACCGGTGTTTTGGCAAAACATGTTGCGGGAGGAGAGCTTTTTTACACTTACTTGAATGATACACCTGATGGAACCGGTAAAAACTATAAGATTGTTTTAAGATTATTCAGAGATTGTAATTCAACAGGCCCCCTTTTAACCAATGAATCTGTTACCGTTGGTATTTATGAAAGTGGCTTACTCAAAACTTCCTTACCGCTGCCTTTAGATGGGCCTATCAGCACCCTAAGTCTTACCACATCCGCATTTCCTTGTTTAACGGGAAATATTAATGTTTGTTATCAATTGGCGATTTTTAGTAATTACATTACATTACCCAATAATACAGCAGGATATACCCTTTCTCGAATAGGATGTTGTAGGGTTGATTTTATTACAAATATTGGTCTGAGTTCAGGTATTGGAAGTAACTACAGTACCCGAATACCCGGTACACAAACTTTACCCAGTGGTTATAATAATAGTCCACAATTCAACATAAAAGATACTGCATTGGTATGTGCGAGTAAAAAATTCACACTCGATTTTGGTGCGCAAGATGCGGATGGTGATAAGCTGACTTATTCTTTTTGCGATGCCTATGCCGGAAACGGTAGCAATGCTACGGTACCTCCTGGTATTTTAAACCAACAGGCTGTTCCATATTCTCCGCCGTATTCAGGTAGTTCGCCGCTTGGTTCAAGTGTTACTATCGATCCAAATACTGGTATTATTTCTGGAATTGCCCCACCCGAAGGTAAGTACGTGGTAAGTGTTTGTATCACCGAATGGAGAAATAATAGTCCCTTTAATGAACATCGAAAAGATTTTATTTTAGAGGTAAAAAGTTGCGATCTGATTGAAGCTAATTTGCCAAAAAAAATTGTTCAATGTAGAGATTATACGGTACTACTTGAAAATGGATCTACCGCTTCGGGGATTACAAACTATATCTGGAATTTTGGAGATTCATTAGCAAACACATACCCACAGTCGGGTTCTGTGCAACATACCTATAAAAATCCGGGTACGTATAAAGCAACACTAACCGTAACAGGACCAAGAGGATGTGTGGGAACAGATACTGCACAAGTACTCGTTTATCCGGGATTCAAACCCGGTTTTACGGTACAAGGAAGTTGCTTGCTAAACCCATATCAGTTTAAAGACACTACCAGTTCTGTTTTTGGTATCGTTAATTTTTGGAAATGGGATTTTGGTGATGAAACAACACTGGCAGATACCGCTATTACAAAAAATGCTACCTACACGTATAGCACTGCCTCTATTAAACCAGTAATATTGATTAGTGGCGATACAAAAGGATGTATAGATAGTACCAAATTTAATTTATCGGTAAACGATAAGCCATTTATTCAATTACCATTCAGAGATACCCTTATTTGCGACATCGATACCTTAGCTATTCCTGTTAAAAATGCTACCGGCACATTTTCTTGGTTACCAAATAAGAAAATTGTTAATAGAAATACTAATAACCCATCTGTTTTTCCAAAAGATACAACGAAGTATTATGTAACAGTTAATGATAATGGATGCACAAATACAGATTCACTAGTTGTAAATGTATTACCGTTTATTAAAGTAAAGGCCGGAATGGATACTACTATCTGTAGAACAGATTCTTTTCAACTGCGAACGGTTAGTCAGGCTTTACAATTTCAATGGACGAGCAACACCGGTGAAATTGTACAGTCGGTTAAGCAACCCTTTGTGAAACCGCTAACCAATACCACTTATTACGTGATAGCTAACCTGGGTAAATGCCAGGATAGAGATAGCGTGCATATCAGATCAACTCCTTATCCATCTGCAAATGCAGGTACAGACACCGCTATTTGTGCCAATACAAAAATTGTGTTGCAAGGAAGTATTGTAGGTAGCTCTTTTAGCTGGTTTCCTACCAATAATATGTACAATGCAAATACTTTAAACCCCACGATTGCACCATCAAAAAACACAGTATATACCTTAACTGTTAGAGATACTTTAGGTTGTAATAAAACAGTAACAGATAGTATTGCTGTTACCGTAGTTCCATTAGTAAGTGTATTTGCAGGTAACGATACAGCGGTATCTATTAATCAACCTTTACAATTATTAGCTACCGGTGCGAATAGCTACTATTGGACACCTGCCCTTGGATTAAGCGATAGAACTATTGCTAACCCCATTGCCACTTATGGAGAGGGTATCGATTCTGTTTTGTATCGTGTAGTAGGATCTAATGGGGGTACCTGTTTTGGAGAGGACCAAATACTTGTAAAGATTTTTAAAAAGGGGCCTGATATTTTTGTGCCTTCCGGTTTTACCCCCAATGGAGATGGTAAAAATGATATTTTAAAACCTATACCGATTGGCATAACAAGTATCTCCTATTTTCGGGTATTTAATAGATGGGGAGAATTGATGTTCCAAACAAGTGAAATAGGTAAGGGTTGGAACGGAATTTTTAATGGTACTGCTATGCCCTCGGGTGCTTATATATTCATGACCGAAGGAAAAGACTATTCCGGGAAAACTATTTTTAGAAAAGGTACATCGGTATTGATTCGTTAACCGATTTATACAAAGCTTTAACAAGTTAGGCAGCCAAAGCCATATTTTTTGTTTCTTATTGAAGTAATTTTACGTTAATGAGAGATCGATTACTGTTGTTACTAATATCCACTGTTATCACTTATGCGGCAAGTGCTAATCATTTAAAAGGGGGCTGGATACAATACGAATATTTAGGTAATGGTTCTGCCCCGAATACTTCAAAATATAAAATTACAGTAAGACAGTATCTAGATTCTTCTTCCATTAATAACCCCGGGCAACGAGATGCACAAGTTTTTCTGGGAATATTCAATACTTCAACCAATGCATCGATTACAACACTAACTATTCCCAGGAGCAGTTTTACGCTCATGTTCAAAACCACTTTTGATCCTTGTATCTCCGGTAAGCCAAGAGCAAATTATATCATTGATATATATACTACAGAAGTTGACTTACCGGATATTGCTGAAGGATATACCTTGGCAGTTCAAAGATGTTGTAGAATAAATGGGATTGTAAATGTGTCTCCTCCATCTAATTCAACAGGTGTTACCTACAGCACCACTATTCCCGGTAATATTAATAATGTAAGTTATAAAAATAATAATAGCCCTGTATTTGCTCAAAAAGACACCGTTGTTGTTTGCTATAGCTCGCCTTTCACTTTTGATTTTTCAGCCACTGATGCCGATAAAGACTCTATTTCCTATTCCTTTTGCGATGGTTTAAATGGAGGCGGACAAGGGCAGGGTAACTGTCTTAGTTGCGCAACACCTAATCCGCCAGCTAATCCGCCCTATAATTCGATTATTTATGCTTCTTCTTTCGACGGAAGTAACCCTATGTCTACTTCCGTTAAAATTAATCCAATTACGGGGTTGATATCGGGTGTAGCTCCTGCTACTGTTGGGGATTATGTGGTAGGTGTATGTGCGAGTGAGTTTAGAAACGGAGTATTGATCGGTAGAACAAAAAAAGAAATTCATATTACTGTTGCAGATTGCTCTTTATCGGCTGCTTCATTAAAACCAAGCTATATTACCTGTAATGGATATACCTTGAGTTTTCAAAACGAGTCTGGCAGCTCCGCAGTTGATAAATACTTATGGGATTTTGGGGTAACCACTTCCACTACCGATACCTCTACCAATCCTACGCCCACTTATACTTACAAAGACACAGGTACTTATACCATGAAATTATTGGTAACCAATACCGGTGGTTGCCGAGATTCTGCTACGGCACAAGTAAAAATATATCCGGGTTTTATTCCCGGGTTTACAGTAAACGGAAGCTGCTATTTTAATAATTACCAATTCAAAGATGCTACCACTACCCTATACGGAGTTGTCAACAGTTGGAAATGGGACTTCGGGGATCTTAGTACGCTGGCAGATACCGCGAGTACAAAAGATACGTTTTGGAGGTATCCTGCTCCTACCACAGCTGCAGTTCGCTTAATTGTTACCAATAGCAAGGGTTGTATAGATACTATAACTAAGAGTGTAGTAATTGCTGATAAACCATCTCTCAACTTGGCTTTTAAAGACACACTCATTTGCAGTATTGATTCTGTTCCATTAAAAGCAAATATTAATTCCGGTACTATTAGCTGGACGGTAGGCAATGCTGCTAACAGATCCCGAATCATTAATCCGAATACGACTTCTCCTATCGTTTTTCCAAAAGATACTACGCAATATTATGTTACTGTAAACGATAATGGTTGTTCTAATAAAGACACGGTAACCGTAAATGTATTGCAATTCATAACGGTTCGTGCAGGTGTAGATACTACCATATGTTTGACCGATACAGTGCAATTGAAACCCGTCAGTGATGCATTGAGTTATAAGTGGACAGCCAGTACCGGTGAAACTGTGAAGCCTGTAAAAAATCCTTTAGTGCGTCCATTAACAAGAACAAAATATTATGTTACAGCTAACTTGGGTTATTGCCAGGCACGTGATTCCGTAAACGTGTACGTTGCCCCATATCCGCAAGCAGCTGTTGGTCCGGATACAGCCATTTGCTTTAATACCAGATTTCAGTTGAGCGGACAGTATATAGGATCTGCATTTAGATGGTCGCCTACTAACAATATGTACAATGCAAACTCACTCAATCCTATCGTTGCACCAACCAGAACAACCAGTTATGTTTTAACAGCAACTGATACATTGGGTTGTAATAAACCGGTTTCTGATACCATTCTAGTTACCGTGATTCCGCCGGTAATACTCAAAGCAGGCAGAGATACCTTGGTAGTACCCGCACAACCCTTACAGCTGAACGCTATTGCAACGGGAAATGTAACTTTCAGTTGGAGCCCCTCAACGGGCTTAAACAATACCACGATTGCTAATCCTATAGCCATATTTGACGATCAAACCGATTCAGTAAAATATACAGTGAGGGCAACTGCTGCGGGAGGTTGTTATGCAGAAGATTATTTTACAGTAAGAATAGTGAAATCCGAGCCAAATATTTTTGTACCATCAGGATTTACACCAAACGGTGATGGGAAAAATGATATACTAAAACCGGTTACTGTTGGAATTTCAACTTTGAACTATTTTGCCGTTTACAATCGGTATGGCGAATTACTATACAAGACAACCCAATTAGGACAAGGATGGGATGGTTGGTATAATGGAGTAATGCAGCCCTCAGGTACTTATGTTTTTCAAACAGAAGGTACTGATTATTTGGGTAAAAAAGTTTACCGAAAGGGAACTGTTGTTTTGATACGTTAGTTCGCTATTTTTACATAGTAAGAAGCTATGAAAAAAATTATATTAATTACCGGTGCCAGTTCCGGATTTGGTGAAGCCAGTGCATATACTTTCGCGAAAGCAGGTTGGGATTGTATTATTACCGGAAGAAGGAAAGATCGCTTAGAAAAGTTAGCAACCACTTTACAAACCGAATTTGGCGTTAAGATACTAGTACTGCCATTTGATGTACAACATAAAGATGCTGTATTTAGTGCCATTGAAAACCTACCTGAATCGTGGAAAGCTATTGATGTATTATTGAATAATGCAGGTCTGGCTTTAGGAAGAGACTCTTTTGAAAATGCATCGTTGGATGATTGGGATACCATGATAGATACGAATGTAAAAGGGTTGATGTATATGTCGAAAGCAGTACTTCCTTTATTTATACAACGCAAAAAAGGGCATATCATCAATATCGGTTCAACGGCTGGGAAAGAGGTATATAAAGATGGGAATGGTTATTGCGCAACTAAACATGCGGTAGATGCTATTAGTAAAGCCATGCGTATTGATTTATTACCTTACCAAATAAAAGTTACGGCCATACATCCCGGTGCCGCAGATACTGAATTTTCATTGGTAAGATATAAAGGAGATGAAGATAAAGCAGCGAAAGTTTATGAGGGTTATAAAGCACTGGATGCACAAGATGTAGCTGATATTATTTTTTATGCAGCAACATTACCCGATCATGTATGTATTAATGATTTAACGGTAACCTGTTTATCACAAGCCAATTCATTCTATCTGCATAAGGAATAGACGAAAGGTTACAGGTAATAGGTTACAGTAAAAGACCTATTCCCTGCTCCCTATTACCTATAACCTATTACCTTTTACCTATAACCTTTCCTCATGTTCACCTCCAACCCTATCTGCAAATTATTCAATATTGAATATCCGATTATTCAAGCAGGAATGGTGTGGGCAAGTGGTTGGAAACTGGCAAGTGCAGTAAGTAATGCAGGCGGTTTGGGTATCATTGGTGCAGGCAGCATGTATCCTAACGTGCTACAAGAACATATCCAACAATGTAAATCTGCAACCAATAAGCCTTTTGGCGTGAATCTGCCTTTATTATATCCCGACTTAGACCAACATATTCAAATCATTATAGAAGAAAAAGTACCCATTGTTTTTACCAGTGCCGGTAATCCAAAAACCTGGACAAGCAAATTAAAAGCGGCAGGTATAAAAGTGGTTCATGTAGTAAGTAGCAGCAAATTTGCAAAAAAATCAGAAGAAGCAGGTTGTGATGCAGTTGTAGCAGAAGGGTTTGAAGCGGGTGGACATAATGGTAGAGAAGAAACAACCACATTAGTTTTAATACCTGCTGTAAAAGCAGCTGTACAAATTCCGGTAATTGCCGCAGGGGGTATTGCAACAGGATCTCAAATGCTGGCTGCTTTCGCATTAGGAGCCGATGCAGTTCAAGTAGGGAGTCGTTTTGTTTGTACTCCGGAAGCCTCTTCTCATATTCACTTTAAAGAAGCCATTATAGCGGCTCAAGAAGGTGATACCAAATTGAGTATGAAAAAATTAGTACCGGTGAGGTTATTAAAAAATGATTTTGCCAATAAAATTGAAGAAGCCGAACAGCGAGGCGCTGATGCTACTGAGTTACAAACTATCCTTGGAAGGGCACGTGCTAAAAAAGGGATGTTCGAAGGTGATATGCAAGAAGGCGAATTAGAAATCGGACAGGTTGCCTCACTTATTAATGATATAAAGCCTGCAGGAAAAGTTGTAGCAGAGATGATCGAAGAATATCAGCAATCCTTATCTCTGCTACAAAAAAATATCCATTAGAAAATTAATACACGATTACTTTATCATTTTCTTTAATCAATTTAACAAACTGAGTAGGTAAAGTAAAACTTGCATTTTTATTTACGAGATCTGCTTCTGTAATACCCCTTGCTTTGCTTGAATTTGTTGATAAATAAATTTTTACTCCCGCTTTAAGTAATACGTCAAGATGTTCTTTTAATTTACCGGTTCCTAGTCCTACCACACTTTCAATGGTTTGATCACGAATTATTGTTACGCCATCCCCTGCTAAAAAAAGCGTAACTGTATTTCCCTCTTCTACAGCTGTTCTGGCTAATAAAAAAGCAAGGGCGGATTTGGTTGGATTTTCTGTTCCGCAAGTGACTTGAATTAACAATTTCATGGGTGAAGTACTTGTTTGTGCCATAAGTGTTGTTTTACTCGCTAAAGAAATACAGGTAATTAATATAACCTGTAGCATGATTTGCTTAGCTATTTTTTTCATATTTAAAAATTTATAGCACAAGATTACACTATGGCAAAACCATTAAACGGTATCAAAAGATACAAAACAGGGATTTACTTGATTTCGATTTGTCCTCTTAGTAGTTTTAATTTTTTTTCTTTCTCGAATTGCTTGAGGATTCGCGAAACAACTACTCGGGTTGTTCCCAGTTCATTTGCAATTGTTTGATGGGATAAATTTAATATCCTGCTTTCATCTGTAATGACCCTTCTGCGTAAATACTCCATAATACGTACGGGCATATGTTCAAAAACAACACCTTCAAAATTATTGATTAGCTCATCGTACCGCCGGCGAAACATGGCGATGATATATTGATTCCAGGAGGGAAATTGCAATTGCCATTCTGTTAAAAAGTTAGCCGGAAATATAAGCAGTTCTGTAGGTTCCATCACCACACCGTGTGAAACACTCTTATTATTAAAATAGGCTGCAGCTAAGCTCATAGTGCAGGTTTCGCCTTCACGAACATAATACAATGAAAACTCACGATCTTCTTTTTGTTGAAATACCCTGATAGACCCTTTTAATACAATAGGCAGGAACCGAACATATTGTCCGATCTTAACAATCGTATCTCCTTTCTGAAAATGGAGAATTTGACCATGCGTAAGTAAGGCTTCTTGTAACGCAGGCTCTTTAAATGCTTTAAGTGATGTGACGATAGCTTTTTGGTTATCCATCGTGCGTATTTTATCCGAAATCGATCTCGGTATTATCCCCAATATTCAGACTTCTACTCAACCCTTTCACAGACGCATCACTTCCGATTAAAGAGTTATCTAAAACCACTTCAAATAAATTTGTATAAGACCCGATAATACTATCACGCACAATGGAATGTTTGATAGAAGTATTGGCACCAATCGCAACATGTGGTCCAATGATCGCATTTGAAATTTCACAACCCGGAGCAATACTTACTGGAGGAATGATGATGGTATCTTTAAAATTGTGGTTTTCATTGATATTCCCCCCGAATTTCTTTAAAAGTGTTGCATTGCTTTCTAAAAGTGTTTCCTTCTTCCCACAATCAAACCAGTTTTTTACTTTAAAGGATTGAAATTTTGCACCTCGCTTTATCATACAATCCAGTGCATCGGTGAGATTATACTCGCCTTGTGTTTTGATATCTTGCATAAACAAGTGATGCAAACACTCAAATAAAAAATGAGTTTCTTTAATCTTATATAAACCTACCAAGGCCATATTACTTTTAGGTATAGCCGGCTTCTCTACAACCTGATCTATGAATCCTTGCTCATCAATACTGGCTACGCCAAAATTGCGGGGGTCATCTACCTTCTTTACACCCAGCATGCTATAAGGGCTATTCACCACTTCTTGTACATCATACTCGCAAATAGTATCTCCTAGGGCTACAAATACTTCATCAGTTCCAACAATATTTCGGGTGAGTTCAATGGCATGACCGGTACCCTGTCTTTCATTCTGAAAAACAAAATGAGTGGTTAGATCCGGATAGGTTTGACGTACATAGTCCTGAATTTTTTCCCCCAAATAACCAACAATAAAAATAAATTCCCGGATTCCTGCATCCTTGAATTGATCTACAATAAAACTCAAAATTGTTTTCCCGGCAATGGGTATCAAGGCCTTCGGCTGAGTATAAGTATGTGGTCGTAGTTTAGTTCCGGCTCCGGCAACAGGTATAATCGCTTTCATGAGGGCTCTTTATGTTTTTTGACTACAAATTATCAACATGTACATTACACACAATAGTCAAATGGAACGTGAAAATAGTAAATACCCTGAATTATCCCAATTTTGTGGAAATCATGGTAAATTCGCACCAAAATACGTCTAATGCCAAAAGATACCCAAGTTTTCGATTTAATTAAACAGGAATTAATACGTCAGCGTCATGGAATTGAGCTTATTGCTTCTGAGAACTTTACGAGTTTAGAGGTAATGCAGGCTATGGGTAATGTGATGACCAATAAATATGCAGAAGGATACCCCGGAAAAAGATATTATGCAGGCTGTGAAATTGTAGATCAAACAGAACAATTAGCTATAGACCGATTAAAAGCCATTTTTAATATTGACTATGCCAACGTACAACCGCATAGTGGTGCGCAAGCTAATGCAGCGGTTGCCTTAGCGGTTTTACAGCCCGGGGATGCTACTTTAGGATTAGATTTAAGTATGGGCGGACATCTTACCCATGGAAGCGCCGTTAACTACAGTGGCAAATTATATCAGCCTCATTTTTATGGTGTGGTGAAAGAAACCGGCTTAATAGATTATGAGATGCTTGAGAAAAAAGCTCGTGAAGTAAAACCAAAATTAATTTACAGTGGTGCCAGTGCATATAGTAGAGATTGGGATTATGCCAGAATCAGAAAAGTAGCCGATGAAGTAGGTGCCTTGGTAATGGCAGATATTGCACACCCCGCAGGACTCATTGCTAAAAAATTATTGAATTCTCCTTTTGAGCATTGTCATTTTGTTACGTCTACCACGCATAAAACCTTAAGAGGGCCACGCGGGGGTATTATTATGATGAAAAAAGATTTTGAAAATCCCTGGGGATTGAAAGATGTAAAGGGTAATATTCGGATGATGAGTAATATTATTGATATGGCTGTATTCCCGGGTATTCAAGGAGGCCCGTTAGAACACGTAATTGCTGCTAAGGCTGTTGCTTTTGGAGAAATTTTATCAGACGATTTCCTAGTCTATCAACAACAAGTACAAAAAAATGCACAATCGATGGCAGCTGCTTTTGTTGATAAAGGTTATCATATTATCAGTGGAGGAACAGATAACCACCTGATGTTAATTGATTTACGTAATAAAAATATAAGCGGTAAGAAAGCAGAACAAGCGCTGGTACAAGCCGATATTACTGCCAATAAAAATATGGTTCCCTTTGATGATAAAAGCGCCTTTGTAACATCAGGTATCCGTTTTGGAGTAGCTGCTATTACAACCAGAGGTATGAAAGAAGAACATATGCCATTTGTAGTAGATGCTATCGATGATGTACTTACCCACGCAGATGATGCATCCGTAATTACAGCCGTGAGAAAAGAGGTAAATGCATTTATGGAGCAATTCGTTTTATACCCGGAATTAGGATAATTCATAACTCTTAATTCATAATTCACTATATTATGATCCAACGTATTCAAAGTTTATGGCTTCTACTCGCAGCAGCTTTTACAACTGGTAGTTTTAAGTTTTCTTTTTTTAGTGGTAATCAATTAAATACTACAACCAACGTCAAAGAATTTATTCGATATACTGCTCAGCAAAATGTATGGATTCTCATACTTACTGTAATTATATCTGTTACGGCTTTAGTAAGTATTTTTATGTATAAAGACAGAAAACGTCAGTCACTCATAGTATTGGCAGCCGGTATTCTTTCCATTATACTTATTGGACTGTATTTTTCTATTGAAAGTAATTTTACGGAATCTAGTTTAGATCTCAGTTCACTCATACATTTTTCGATACCATTATTTTTAGCACTCGCACTTCGCGCCATTTATAAAGACGAAAAATTAGTGAAGAGTGCGGATAGGATTAGGTAAGAAGGTAGAAGGTAGAAGGTAGAAGGTATAAGGCTGAAGGTATAAGGTTGAAGGTATAAGGTTGAAGGTATAAGGTTGGCCGACTCCCGGACTTCCCGACTTTCGGACTTCCTCACAAAAACCTCCCCGTAATACTCTCTTTAACTTTTTTTGAACCCGCAGGTACACCTGCATATACCAGTGTGCCGCCTCCATCGCCGGCTTCAGGTCCCATATCGATCATCCAATCGGCCGATTTAATTACATCAGTATTATGTTCAATAACAATCAAGGAATGCCCCTGCTCAATGAGTGCATTAAAAGAATTGAGTAATTTTTTTATATCATGAAAATGCAATCCGGTTGTAGGCTCATCGAAAATAAAAAGTACATGCCCGATTCCTTTTCCTTTACCTAAAAAACTTGCCAGCTTAACGCGCTGCGCTTCACCCCCACTTAACGTATCACTACTTTGCCCCAATTTTACGTATCCCAAACCCACATCATGCAAAGGTTGTATGGCAACTCGTATGGCTTTTTCTTCTTTGAAAAATTCGAGGGCTTCATCTACACTCATTTCTAATACATCATGAATTGACTTACCATTATATTTTACTTCCAACACCTCCTCTTTAAATCGTTTACCACCACAGGATTCACAAGTAAGGTGTACATCCGCTAAAAACTGCATTTCTATAATCTGTTCTCCCTCGCCTTTACAGGTATCGCATCTACCGCCATCAACATTAAATGAAAAATGTTTAGGTTGAAATCCACGTAGTTTAGAAAGGCTTTGTTTGGAATATAAATCACGAATAGAATCATAAGCTTTGATATAAGTAATTGGGTTACTACGAGACGATTTACCGATTGGGTTTTGGTCTATCATTTCAATTTGTGAAATACCGTCTATATCTCCTATTATTTGTTTATGCAATCCTACTTTTTCTGAAAACTCACCTTTCAACTTTTGCAAGGCAGGATATAAAATCTGTTTCACCAAAGTGGTTTTACCACTACCACTCACACCCGTAACAACGCAAAACAAATGAAGCGGGAATTCAACTGTAATATTTTTTAAATTATTTTGTCTGGCTCCTTCCACTTTCAAACTACTATTCCATTTTCTTGTTTGCTTAGGCGATTCAATAGTGTATTCTCCCTTTAAATATTTACCGGTAAGACTTTCTTTATGATCAATAATCATTTTATAGTCTCCGGCTGCTACCACTTCCCCACCCAAATGAGAAGCTAAAGGTCCCATATCTATAATATGATCGGCTTCGCGCATAATCATTTCATCATGTTCTACTACTACAACCGTATTCCCTAAATCACGCAAGGATTTTAATACCTCGATTAAACGAGCAGTATCTCTGGAATGAAGTCCGATAGAAGGTTCATCTAATATGTATAATGAATTGGTAAGATTACTACCTAAACTACGCGTTAGCTGAATTCTTTGGCTCTCACCGCCACTTAATGAGTTGGCAAGACGGTTTAAGGTGAGATACCCTAAACCTACATCTAATAAGGTTTTAATGCGTTGATGTAGCTCTAATAAAATCCTCTTAGCTATTGCCTGATCTTGTTCACTTATTATTAATGTATCAAACCAATTCTTTAGTTCTTTCACAGGCATCTCGCAAAGTTCTCCTATATGTTTATCACTCACTTTTACATACAGTGCTTCTTTACGTAAGCGATATCCACCACAGGTTTGACAATCGGTTCTACCCCTATATCTACTCAATAAAACCCGGTACTGAACTTTATATAAATTTTGTTCTACCTCTTTGAAGAAATCGTGAATTCCATATACCCCATTACCGCCATTCCATAATTGTAGGTACTGCTCTTTGGTAAGATCGATAACTGGTTTATGAATAGGGAAGCCTAGTTTACCGGCTCCTTTTATAAATTGTTCTTTCCACCATACTAATTTCTCTCCTTTCCAAGGCGCAACGGCGCCTTCGTATACACTCAATCGTTGATCGGGGATTACCAAACTGCTATCTATCCCTAATACTTGTCCGAACCCTTCACAAACACTACATGCACCATAGGGATTATTAAAAGAAAACAGATTGGGAGAAGGCTCTTCGAATACAATACCATCAGCTTCGAACTTGTTACTAAAATGAAGAAGCTTATTACCATCTAATTCCAATTGCATCTCTCCTTCTCCTTCATAGAATGCTGTTCCTATGGAGTCGCTCAATCTATGAATATCTTCTTCTTCAAAATCTTTCACCACAATACGATCAATCAATACAAAACTTTGTAAGCCTTTATCAGAGAGCGTTTTCTTGAGGGCTTTATCATCTAACTCCAATAACTCTTCTATTCTTTTAATCTCTCCGATTCCTAATCCCGGTCTTCGGTCTCCGGTCTCCGGTCTAACATAAATCCGCACAAACCCCTTCTGCATCAGGATATTTAGTTCCTCTCTGGTATCTCGCTTGGCATGTTGTTTAAAAGGAACGATGATTAATACTTTCGTGCCGATAGCTAATTGTTGAACCGCGGCAACCACATCTGTTACATCGTCTTTTTTTACTTGCTTACCACTAATGGGGGAGATTGTTTTGCCGATCCGAGCGTAGAGTAAACGGAGATAATCGTAGATTTCCGTCATACTGCCAACCGTACTTCTCGGCGTACGCGTGATTACCTTTTGTTCAATAGCAATGGCCGGACAAAGTCCTTTTATATAATCCACATCAGGTTTTACCATACGTGCCATGAATTGGCGGGCGTAAGCACTCAAGCTTTCTGCGTATCTACGTTGGCCTTCAGCAAAAAGTGTATCAATCGTAAGAGAAGATTTACCGCTACCAGAAACACCTGTAACTACTATTAATTTATTTCTAGGGAAAGAAACGGTTACATTTTTAAGATTATGGGTACGTGCGCCTTTTACTAAAATACCTGAACTGAGATCATCACGCTCTTTTATAGAGGCCTTTACTGTTTTAACTGCCATATAATACAAAGTAAAAGGAAATGTGAATAACCTTTAAGCAATTAAACAGAATTTCCACAAAAGGGTTCAGTATTAGAAAGATAGGTAATTTGTTGCCGGTTATACATTATTCAATATCCTGATTTTTAATCCTTACTCAAAAACCTTAGCTATGAGAACGCTCAGTCATGCGACCGATACAGAGTTGATCAGGGCATTTCAGGATGGCGATACCGACGCCTTTGAAACGCTTATTTATCGTTATAAAGACAAGATATTTTCATCCATCTTGTTCTTTGTGAAAGATACGCACCTCGCCGAGGATTTATTCCAAGACGTTTTTATCAAAATAATTGATACCCTTAAGAATAAAAGGTATACCGAAGAAGGTAAGTTTTTACCTTGGGCTTTGCGTATTTCGCATAATTTATGTGTAGACTATTTCCGTAAAGTAAAAAGAACACCTGCAGTAAAGAACGGTGATAATAAAGACATTTTTGATGTGTTACAAATTTCGGAAGAGGGACCTGATGGTAAGATCATGCAGGGACAAAGCCATGAGCGGGTACGTAAAATGCTCGACTTACTGCCAGAAGAGCAACGCGAAATTATTGTGCTAAGGCATTATGCCAATATGAGTTTTAAAGAAATTGCAGAGATCACCAATTGCAGTATCAATACTGCTTTAGGTAGAATGCGGTATGGCTTGATAAATTTGAGAAAGTTGATGGCTGAAAAACAAATTGCCTTATAAACTAAGGCTGTCTTTCTTCTTGAGGAGGTGGGGGAGGTCCTTCTCCTTCCGGACCCCTTCGGGGGCCTCCATTGGGCTGCATAATGCGTAAAGCCTCCAAAACAATACGATCAAATTCCACTTGTTGAGCAGGTGTACACACGCTTCGAATCTTTCTAAAATGCAACCAAATATTTTTTTGGAAAGCCAACTCTGCAAGTGCAACAGGTTTGAATAAACTATCAATCTGAGATTCGGTTAGTGTGGTATCTTTCAATGAACTAAAAAACTTTTCTTTGCTTCTGTCTATTTCTCGCCTCAAGGCAGGGACCTGCTTTCTATGCTCCTCTCTTAATGCAACCAATTGTTCGCGCTGTGATGGCGACATTTTCAACTCTTTTACTAAAAAATCCAGAACTTCTTTTCGTTGCTTTTTGGGAGGGTTATTAGAAGATTCTTTTTGCTGCCACCAAAATATACCCATAGTAATCATATTACCCACCAATAAAATAATGAGTAAAAGATTGATATATTTATTATTGAATAAAGAATGCATATAGTATTAATTAGCGTATGAATCGTTTAAGCCATATTCTGAAGAAAAATCTACAATAGAAGAATTACTAGTATTAGCATTACCATTTTGCTTTTGTTGGCTAAGTATCCAAATATTAATAATCATACAACCTAGCAGCATGCCAATTACCAATAAAGGTTTTACTTGAAAACTGTTACCGGTATCCGTACTTTTAGTCGCTAACCGGTTTCTTATCTTACTATACATATACAGAGGCGCCTCGGCAGGTTGTATGCCATCCATACTATTCAAAATTTCCTCTACTTCAGATACTGTAAATTTTTTCATACTTCATTATTTGCTGTAAGTATTTTTCTCAATTGTTGCTTGGCTCTATGCATATAGGCCTCAATCGCTTTAACGGAAGTTTGCATAATTATACTCGTTTCTTCATAACTCAACCCCTCTGTTTTAATCAATATAAAAGCTGTTCGTTGTGATTCTGGCAGCTGTTGCAAAGCTCGAAATAAAATGGCTGCCATTTCTTTTTTTTCAAGCGCGATACCCGGATGATTAAACTCCGGAAGTTCCAGTTCCTCCTCTTTTCCGAATATCCTTAAAACTTGTCCAAACCTTTTCCTAGTATTTCGCTTCCGAATATGATCCAATGCCTTAGTAGTAGCAATCCGATATATCCAAGTACTTAATTTCGATTCTCCTTTAAATGAATGAATATATAAGTATACCTGAATAAATACTTCCTGTGCTAAATCCTCTGCTTCTGTTTCCTGCTGCACCAAACCTAATACCACATTATATACTTTATGCTGGTATGCGCGCACGAGATGTTCAAAAGCAGCCTCGCTTTTGTTTTTCAGACCTTGTATTAGTTCCGTTTCGGTCAATCAACTATATGTTAAAGTTTAGACGAATATGGGTATAAAAACCTTTGCTAATTACCAAATTTTTTCTTCATGGCCTCTAAATGAGCTATAAACTTAGCAATATCAGGATCATAACCATATTTTATATCAGTTAGCGGTTTGCCACTAGTATCCAGGAACATATACAAAGGTTGTGCATTACCCCCAAAAGTGGAGATTTCATAATCAAGGTTACGATCTCCTTCAGTAATTACTAAATCCCCATCTTTTTTACGGTATTGTTCCTTTTGAGGTAGCTCTGTAGATTCATCCACGTATAAACTAACCAATACAAAGTCTTCCCTCATTCTTCGTAGTACTTCCGGATCTTTCCAAACTTCCTGCTCCATTTTTCTGCAATTCGCACAGCTATGTCCGGTAAAATCTATCATAATAGGCTTGTTCAAGGCCTTGGCTGCTGCTAATCCTTCTTCAAGGGTAAAATAAGCAGTAAGATTATATGGTACGTGTAACTTGGTAGTTAACCGTTGAGGTGGTTTAGCTTTACTATTGTTAGATATAGAGGAACTGTTATTACTATACTTTAATAAATCCAGATTAAAATCCTGTGTGCCGGTTGGCGGTATAAAACCACTTAAGTGTCGCAGAGGTGCACCCCATAAACCGGGTACTAAATACGTTGCAAAAGAAAAGCTGGCAATGGCAAATAATAATCTTGGTACCGATACATAAGGCAAATCGCTATCATGGGAGAATTTGATTTTCCCTAATAAATAAACTCCCATCAACGTAAACAAAACAATCCACAAAACAAGAAATACATCTCTATCGAGTAAGTGCCAATGATAAATCAAATCGATATTCGATAAGAATTTTAAGGCCAATGCCAATTCAATAAATCCGAAACATACTTTTACTGAATTGAGCCATCCCCCACTCTTGGGTAGGGATTGTAACATAGACGGGAAGAAAGCGAATAGAGAAAAGGGAAGTGCTAAACCGGCACCAAAACCAAGCATACCAATGATAGGTGCCAGAGAAACACCACCGGAGCTCGTTTGTCCAAGTAAAGTACCTACCAACGGACCCGTACAGGAGAAAGACACTATAACCAAAGTTAATGCCATGAAGAATATGCCTAAAAACCCTCCTTTCCCGGCTTGTGAATCAGCTTTATTTGCCCAACTATTAGGTAATTGTAATTCGAATGCGCCGAAAAAAGAAATACCAAAAATCAGGAATATCAGAAAGAATAATCCGTTCGAAATAGGGCTTGTTGAAATTTGATACAACACATCATCCCCAAAAATCATAACCAGTATAATGGTAGGTATGGTATAAATCAAAATAATAGAAAGCGAATACCATAGGGCATTGCGGATTCCTTGAGTGCGCGACTTACTTTTCTTTAAGAAGAAGCTTACCGTTACCGGAATAAGCGGAAAAACACAGGGAGTGATAACAGCCAGTAAACCCGTTAAGAAACAAATGAAAAAAAGTTGCCAAAAACCTTCCGGCTTAGTATTGGCCCCAGCTTTTTCGTTGTTAGTAGAAGCAGGTAAATTAACGTAGAATTTTTCTTCACCTGAAGGGAAATTATCTGATTGTTTTGCCAGCCAAATAAAATGTCCGGCAATACTATTTTCACTGGCCGTTTTTAGCACGAAAGGAATACTTATCAATAAACTGTCTGTATAAGCAGTATAGTTTACGGTATCGATGGTAACGGCTGAAACCTTACCTTTTTCAACTATTTTATCGGGTGTTGCATATTCAATTTTCCGAGCAGTATCGGCTTTTATGGACGAAATAAATACAGCATCTTTTACTACTTGCTTCATAGAAAAAAGGGAGACCCCTTTTCCTATTTTAGCATGGATTATTAACGATCCTGTAGAATCTGTAAATCGCTTCGCTTCAAAAAGAAATTGCACAGGTTTTTGTTCCTGTGCAAATATTGTGATATTAACGAATACGAAGCTTAACGCAAACAGTAGTTTTTTCATTTATTGAAGCTTTAATTCGAATGTTTTTTTGGTAGGAGGTAAACATTGGCTATCGTCGCAAACCATATACTTAATTGTAGCCGTAACATTGGTTTTTAACCCTGCTTTAACTTTTGCAAGCTGTGTGTACACCACTTTATCTGAATAATAAAATACTTGTACCCCGAAGACTTTATCATTTATTTTTTCCATTTTCCCAGTTTCCAGAGGCTTGCCTTCAAATTTTACCAAAGGATTTGGGGCGAAGCTTAGTTCAGTTGGAACAGGGCCACCGGCCGGTGTACTTTGTGAGTAGATATGCCAAGATTTGGCAATATTGGCTGTAATTGTTAGTTCGTACGTATCAGCCGATTTCTTTTTCACCTCAGTTACCCAATTTACAGGATCTTTTATTTGTGCATGCGCAACTGATAATCCCAAAATGGATACAAACAAAAAGAGTAGTTTTTTCATAATTTTAATTAAGTCCTAAAAATTCAAATACTTTTTTACCGTCTATATTGTATAAGGTATGGGCAGTAGCTCTTTCAGGGTGAGGCATCATGCCAAATACATTATTATTAGCATTACGAATGCCTGCGATATTCCTTACAGCACCATTCGGATTGGCATCTGCAGTGATATTACCTGCCGCATCAGTATACCTAAAAATAATCTGATCATTCTTTTCCAACTCATCTAGTGTAGCTTCATCTGCATGAAATCTTCCCTCACCGTGTGCAATAGGAACCTGTAAGGCGCCTGTTATATTGTTATGTATGTATACGTTTTTACAAATGAATTGTTGATTGGCATTTTGTAACAATACACCCGGTAATAATCCACTTTCGCAAAGAATTTGAAACCCATTGCATACACCCAAAACTTTTCCTCCCTTATTAGCAAATTCGATTACCGATTGCATCATAGGACTAAATCGTGCAATTGCCCCACAGCGCAAGTAATCTCCATAAGAGAACCCACCCGGTAATACAATACAATCATTCTTCTCAAAAATAGAAAGATCTTTATCCTTATGCCAAAGCATAATCACTTCCTTGTTCAGATCTTGTTGTAATGCATCTTGCATATCTCTATCGCAATTAGATCCGGGAAAAACAACCACCCCAAATTTCATGATATAAATTTTAAGCTGTAAAGATACGTTTAAGTAGCAGAAATACTACTATTTGAAACTATTAACTCAAGGTTATTCAAAACAATTACTGCTACCAAAATCCAAAATAAAAGGTTAGGAAGGATCAGTCTTTTAGGATAAGAAAAGGCAGCTCCTACAAAAGTAGAAGCAGGTACAGCTGCCATCAAAAAAGTAGTTATCCCTGCATACCGAAAAATAAAGGGGGATACCATAACAATAAATAAGGTTAGGACTAAAACACTCCAGTTTTTTCTCATCTGAATCACTAATCGGCTGTTAAATTGCTGCCAAGAAAATAATCCGGTAATAACAGCAACAAGAAATGTTAAACTTCCTGTGATGAGTAATTTTTTATGGATAGGGAAAAGATTATTGTTAAAATAAAATTTAGGCAAATAATGCAAAAAAGTTTGGGGCACATCATATACATATAGCCATGCAATTAAAAAGTAAAATGGCAATAATATTCCCATCAGCAAAACAAACCATTCTTGCAATTGAAAAGCCCTCATAATACCGAGAGAAAATAATAAAACCAAAACCATAATAGCAATCGGATGATAGCCCATAATAGAAAGCCCCATAATAAAGCCCAAATTAAATAGTACTGTTTTGGGGAATTGCTGATTGTATAAACGAGCCACTTTCATCAACATCCAAATCAATAAAAAATTGGCAATTAAAGCGCTGCTTATAGCACTCCATTCTTTAATAATAGCAGTCAAAAGTACGTAGGCCAAAGCGGCAGTATATCCTGCCTGAGGATACATTCTATACTGATCTAAAAAAAGATTGATTCGTATCGCTTGTAATAATATGATTAACTGATATAAAATAAAAAGTAGGGTTGGATTTAGCTCTGCTATAAATTGCTGAAGGTAGATAGATATAAGCCCATCATCCCCGGTTTCTAAGACTGTTATTGGCGTAAAAAAAAGATGGGTATGTACCGCCATACTCAACAAGAGTAGAAAAAGAATATTGATTACTGATTTGTCTCTAAATAAAAAAACCACGATGCTTAATTAAATTCAATTTTTGCAAAACAAGTAAACCCTCTGTACATACAGGGCATCACAACAGATCTGGCACCAATTTGCTTGGCATGTCGGGGCATAAAATCGAATCCTCGATCCAAATTTTTTACAGTCGGGTTCCTGTCTATTTTACCATCAGGAGATAATGTTTGATCTGTTAAAATGGTGGTCCGTTTATCTTGCATATTAAATAAAAAATGCAGCTGAATTCCTGCATTCACCAATCCGTATCCAATATAGTTATCCGTATTATCATCATACTGAGACTTTCTTATTACATTACTCCATTCCATTTTGCCATCGGGTTCAAATGAGATAATGGCAATATTATCTGCATAGTACCTCGTTGTATTATTGTTATTTCCGAATGTGTTAAACCCGTTGCCCCAACCATAGCCGCCATAGCTTCCCCAAGGATATAAACCGATAGGAGAATTCCAAGAATAAAAACCAAGTGACCCGCCTCCCATCATACCATAACCTGTATACGGATTAAAAAAAGGCGACCTGTTCATGTAATCCCATCTATTAAAAGAGTTACCTCTTGAAGTTACATAAGCAGACTCCGCAATGATCATAAAACCACCATCTTTTCTTAGGATGATATTTTTTAAAAAAAACTGATTAAACGCTGCTTTTAGGTTTTCTTCAGCTCTAACTTCTTCTCGAAATTCATTACTAAATGTAGTAGTGCTATTCAATAATTCTTTATTGGTTTCTTTATCCCATAAAACATAATAAAGCCCATCAACATTTCCTTTACGGATTTTACTGAAGAAAGAACAGATAAGATAATGTTTATTTTTATTATCAATTTTTACCCTGGTATCGTCTAAAAAAATATTAGTTACTTTAACTTCTGAAATATCAGGAGAAATATTGCCCGCTTTTTTGATCACCAAACTAATTTTGTTGATATTATTTTGACCTGTTCCAGACTCCCTCAAACAAATAAGTGTTCCTTCATTATCTATTCCGAATTCTCCCAAAAAATCATTTCTTTCAGGCATTGGTATGGCCATTCTCACTTTCTCTATCTGCTGTAAATTTTTATCGAATAAGCAAGAGGTTACAACATGTTCTTTATCGTTTTTAGTACTGATTTTCAAAACCATAATTCGCTGCTTATCTTCACTAAACAAGTACGTGTATATCTTGCTATTCACGGTATAATTGATACCATTTGTAGAGTCTAACTGTATGGGATCACCTATTTTTTTCCCATTACCATCCACTTTTGCAGCCATGGCATACACCACATTTTTTAGCTGGTATTGGTAGAAGAAATAGATAAAATCCCCATAATTCAAAAATTCAGTACTCAGTACTTTGGCTCTTTCGGGCAAGAAATCAACTTTTACTTTTTCAACCAACTTCATATCGGTATTGTAAACCGAAAACTGATGTATGTCGCGCGTGTTCTTATGAATCAGCACATTTCCTCCAACCTTTCCTATGATCTCAAAACTAAGCGTACGGGGGTCATCCCTATCAGGATCGGAAATAACTATTTCCTGAGCTTTGAGGCTGTTACCTACCATTAATACTCCTATCAGGATATAAAAAAAATGCTTCATTGGGCAAGTTCTTTGTAGGCATAAAGGTACATTAATGATGTTTATACTTGTATTCAATTTACACATACCTTTGTTAAGGATTTTAACTAACGTTTTTGTGGGTAAAAACTTCAACAAAGCCAGTACTGCAGGCTTCATTATTGCACTAGGTATTATTTATGGAGATATTGGAACCTCTCCCCTTTACGTTCTGAATGAAATTATAGCCGAAAAATCAATTACAGAAAACTTGATCGTCGGTGCTTTATCCTGTATTATTTGGACCCTCACTTTACAAACAACAGTTAAATATGTTATCCTAACCTTAAAAGCTGATAATAGAGGAGAGGGTGGGATCTTCAGTTTGTATGCCCTCGTAAGAAGGAGAAGGAAATGGCTCGTGATTCCGGCGATGCTGGGGGGTGCCGCATTATTAGCGGATGGTATCATCACTCCACCCATCACGGTTACTTCTGCTATCGAAGGGCTTCGACAGTTACCAATGTTAAAAAATATTCATCAGAATACCATTATTACCATTGTTCTCAGCATCATTTCTATATTATTTGTAGTACAGCAATTCGGTACCGCTTCTATAGGTAAATTTTTTGGCCCGATGATGACACTTTGGTTTACGATGCTCGCTGTTTTAGGTTGCTCGCACTTATTAGATGATCTGCATGTTTTCAAGGCATTGAGCCCACACTATGCCATTGAATTACTAACTACTTATCCTAAAGGTTTTTGGCTATTAGGAGCCGTATTCTTATGCACCACCGGTGCCGAAGCACTTTATAGCGATTTAGGACATTGCGGCAGAGGTAATATCCGAGTGTCGTGGGTATTTGTAAAAATTTGTTTGATTCTTAATTATCTCGGACAGGGAGCCTGGCTTATGGCTCATTACAAGAATCAAATCATCCCGCCTCAAATGATGGCAGATGGGTTTAATCCCTTCATTGGTATCATGCCTGCTTGGTTTAAGTTAGCAGGGATCATTATTTCAACCATAGCTGCCGTAATTGCAAGTCAGGCCTTGATATCAGGCTCCTTTACTTTAATTAGCGAGGCTATGCGTTTGAATCTATGGCCAAAAATGAAAATTAACTATCCTACTGAAGAAAAGGGACAATTATATATACCGGGGATTAGCTTATTACTGTATGTAGGTTGCGTAAGTATCGTACTCTATTTCCAAAAGGCATCCAATATGGGCGCGGCTTATGGCTTAGCTATTACCATTTGCATGATCAGTACTTCCATTCTATTTGCTAATTACCTCGTTAGTAAACGCGTTTTCTCGGGATGGATCTATGTATACCTGCTGGTATATCTTGCTATTGAATCTTCATTCCTCATTGCCAATCTGCAAAAGTTCCTACATGGCGGTTATGTAACATTATTGGTAGGTGGTGCTTTGTTTGTTGTAATGTATGTATGGTTCCGTAGCCGGAAAATTAAAAATAGATATGTGGAATTTGTTCGCTTAGAGCATTATATACATATGATCCAGGAATTGAGTAATGATAAAACAATTCCAAAATATGCAACGCACTTGGTGTATATGACCAGTGCTAACAACCCGAATGAAATTGAACATAAAATTATTTATTCTATTTTAAATAAAAAGCCAAAAAGAGCAGATATATATTGGTTTGTACACGTAGATGTGGTAGACGACCCATATACTTGTGAATATTCAGTTGAACATATTATCCCGAACGATATTATTCGTGTTGAATTTAAAGTGGGCTTTAGGGTAGAACAACGTATAAACCTGATGTTTAGAAAAGTAGTGGAAGAGTTAGTGAAAAATAAAGAAGTGAATATCACCAGCCGTTATGAGAGCTTAGAAAAAAACAATATTGTCGGTGACTTCCAATTTATCGTTTTAGAAAAATATTTGAGCCAGGATAATGAACTGCCAATTATAGAAAGGATCATTATGAAGATATACTTCTGGCTAAAAGAAATTTCCTTAGGGGAAGAGCGCGGTTTTGGACTCGACCCCAGCAATGTAACTGTTGAAAAATTCCCTCTAATAGTAGCCCCTGTTTCTAGGTTAAACCTAAAAAGAGTTTTTCCGGAAGAAGCTTACAACTAAACTTGGTTATCGTTAAAGAAATGCTGAACTTAACGGGTAGTTAAAAAAAGGGTTTGTCAGCTACCATTATTTATATTATTGCCGGGTATGTAGCAATTATACTGATCGCCTATTTGGTGCAAGAAAAACTTATTTTCAAACCGGAAAAACTTCCTCAAAATTTTGAATATAAATACGATGCCCCTTTTGAAGAACTATTTTTTGATATTGCTCCCGGCGTTCGTATCAATGGTTTACATTTTTATGTACCTAAACCCAAAGGTTTGATTTTATACTTTCATGGTAACTCAAGGAGTATCAAAGGCTGGGCTAAATATGCCCGCGATTTTTATCGGTATCAATATGATGTAGTGCTGGTAGATTATAGAGGATTTGGCAAGAGTACCGGTAAGCGCAGTGAGAAAGATATGTTGGCAGATATGCAGTATGTATATGACCATTTAAAAAACAAGTATGCCGAAGATCATATATTGGTATATGGTAGAAGTTTGGGAAGTGGCTTCGCTACGAAAGTGGCTGCCGATAATAATCCACGGTATCTTATTTTGGATGCTCCCTATTTTAGTTTTTTAAGAGTAGCCAAACGATACACCCCTTTTATCCCACATAAGCTTACACTTCGCTTTAAACTGCAAACAGACCAATGGATAAAAAAAGTAAAATGCCATACTTATATTATTCATGGAACAAAAGATTGGTTGATACCCATTAAACATAGCCAAAGTTTACGTGCATTCAATCCCCATAAAATTACACTGATAGCCATTCATGGGGGTGGGCACAATAATCTTCCCTCTTTCCCCGAATATCATAATTTCATCCGGGATATATTGAAGTATTGACAAAAACCTACCTTTACCAAGTGAAAAAAAAGTTACTTCCCGTTTTAAAAATTGTATTGATACTCTATGCTCTAATTGGTATTTTTTTTTACGCGTTTCAACAGAAATTTTTATTTCAAGCTACTCCTATTGCCAGTGATAGTGCCTATACATTTAGTACTCCTTTTAAAGAGCAGTATATTCCATTCGATGCTGCTACAAAGCTTGATATTATTCAATTCCAATCGATAGATACACCAAAAGGAATTGTACTTTATTTCCACGGGAACAGAGATAATATCGGACACTATGCAAAGTTTGCACCCATCTTTACCAATAACAGATACGAGACCTGGATGATTGATTATCCGGGCTACGGAAAGTCTACCGGTGAGCTAACAGAAGATGGATTATATGAATTGGCCTTACAATTATACAAATTGGCGCGTAAAAAATATGCGCCTAATCAAATCATCATTTATGGGAAATCGATTGGTACCGGTATAGCTACTCAACTTGCATCCATTCGCGATTGTAAACAACTTATTTTAGAAACACCTTACTATAGCATCCCAAGCATGCTCCATACCTATTTTTGGATGTATCCTTTACAGCAATTACTCCATTATAAACTTCCTACCTATGCTTATCTGCCAAAAGTAACAGCCCCGGTTACTATTTTTCATGGAACAGCGGATGAATTGATAGATTATAAAAATGCCCTTCAATTAAAAAAGTTTTTAAAACCCTCCGATCAATTTATTACGATCGAAGGAGGCAAGCATAATAATTTGAATGAATTTCCTTTGATGCAAGTGAAGTTGAAGGATTTGTTGAATAAATAAGAAAGTTTAACCACTAAGACACTAAGGCACGAAGCATTCACAAAATCATTCTTCGTGCCTTTGTGCCTTTATGGTTATAATTCTTTCAATAAAATTTTTTTCCCCACTTCCAAAGAAACGGTAACACCAATTTTCAACGGCACATTTTCAGCACCATGACTCACGGGGAAACCAAAACAAACAGGATATGTATAGGCTGCTGTTAAGCGGAGTATCATTTGCTCTACCGTTTCCCCAAATACACGGGGATTATCTTTCAAATCGGTAAAACCACCTATGATGAGCCCGGCTAAATTTTTAAGTACCCCTGCCCTTTCTAACTGTAACAACATCCGATCTATATGATAGAGATACTCTCCAAGATCTTCTAAAAATAGAATTTTACCTTTTGTTGTATACGCAGAATTTGTTCCCAATAAATGAACAAGCAGTGATAAATTTCCCCCGATTAATTCACCCACCGCTTTTCCCTTTTTATTATACTTATTTCCTTCAACCTTATACTTTATAGCTTCCCCCTTTAAAACCTGATGAATCATATCAACATAATCTGATTGTAAGGGATCATTAAAAGCGTTAGCCATAGAGGCATGTAAGGAAGCAATACCTACGTTCCGATTAATATGAGCGTGTAATACGGTGATATCACTGAAGCCAATGATCCATTTTGGATTTTTTTTAATTTTTTTAAAATCCAACTCATCAATGATTCTACTTACCCCATACCCCCCTCTTCCGCATAGTATGGCTTTTATGGAGGCGTCATCTAACATGGCCTGTAATTCATCTCTTCTTTCTTCATCTGTTCCACTAAAATAATTTTTAGATTTACTGCCTACTGTTTTACCTACCATCACTTCAAAACCCCAAAGCTGTAAGGTTTTGATGCAGTTCTCTACTTTCTTGGTTTCCAAATAGCCGGCCGGGCACGTAATCCCTATAGTATCGCCTTTTTTAAGGTAGGGAGGAATACGATTCATTTACTATTGTATTTCAGTTAAACTAGATTGCTCTTGTGTTACAACTAATTGATGCTGAACACCACATTTTAAAGCTACATTATTCTTTTGATGCCCTACGGGAAAATCAAAACAAACCGGATAATTAAAAGCTCCTACTTTCTCCATTACAATTGTATACACATCTTTACCAAAGGGAGAATCGGGAGTATCGGGTTTAATACTCGTGAAACCACCCACAATCAAGCCTTTTAGTTTATCAAGTTTACCTGCTCTTAATAAATTACAAAACATGCGATCGATATTGTATAATGGTTCACTCACATCTTCCACAAATAAAATTTTATTAGTTGTGTCAGGTGAGGAAACAGAGCCCGACATATTCTCTAATATCTTTAAGTTACCACCAATCAATTCTCCGGTTGCCTTCCCAACCCTATTTAAAGTTGATGAAGCTATGGAATAGTGCAAAGGCTCCCCTATTAAGGCTTTCCGAATGGTATCTATGGCAGCTATTTGAATAGGATCTGCGTCGCTCCTATCTATAGGAAAAGAACCACACATTTTTGAATGAATACTTGCTGTTCTGCAAACCCGATTCAAATGAGCATGAAAAACAGTAATATCACTAAACCCAATAATCCATTTTGGATTTTTTGAAAAGTTAGAGAAATCTAATAAATCAATAATTCTTACCGAACCATAGCCCCCGGTTGCACACATGATCGCTTTTACTGCGTTATTATCAAGCATAGCCTGAAAGTCTTTAGCCCTCTCGATGTCTGTGCCCCCAAAAGTATTATTTCGCTTCCCTACCGTTTCTCCCAAAATCACAGTAAAACCCCATTGCTGCAATTGAAATACCGCGGGTGCTACATCTTCGTTAGTGGCGAAACCTGCCGGACAAACAATTCCTATAGTATCTCCTTTAATAAGATGAGATGGTATTTTAAGCTTGGTTTTTTTAGATCTGCTACTTGCTTTCAGGGCCAGAGGAAGGAGACCTAAACTGCCTAATTGTAAAAAAGATTTCCGCTCCATCATCCAAAGTACTAAATGCCTACTATTTGCCCAAAAAGGGTTGTTAACTTGGCTTTGCTTATTTTTGCAGCCCAGATTATGAAACAAGAACCAAAAAGATACCTTATCACCGCAGCATTACCTTATGCTAATGGATTGAAACATATCGGTCACCTCGCCGGCGCGTACTTACCCGCAGATACTTATGTACGTTATTTACGTGCTCAAAAAAGGGATGTAGTATTTGTTTGTGGAAGTGATGAACATGGAACGGCGATTCCTATTCAGGCTACCAAAGAAGGAATTACGCCGCAGGAAATGATCGACAAATATCATCCCATTATAGCCCAAAATTTTGCCGATCTTGGAATTTCTTTTGATATCTACCATAGAACAAGCGCACCTATACATCATGAAACCGCAACGGCATTCTTTGAAAAATTGAATAATGCCGGTGAACTCATTACTAAAGAAACCGAACAGTATTTTGATGAAGCTGCCAATAGTTTTTTAGCAGATAGATATATAAAAGGCACTTGTCCTAACTGTAGTAATCCCGGTGCTTATGGAGATCAGTGTGAGAATTGCGGTAAAAGTTTGAGTCCTGATGAATTGATAAATCCGGTAAGTACACTCAGTGGTAATGCTCCTATCAAAAAAAATACAACGCATTGGTATTTACCATTAGATAAGTATGAAAGTTTTTTACGAGAATGGATTATAGGCGAACATGGAAATGATTGGCGTGCTAACGTTGTGGGTCAATGTAAAAGCTGGATCGATGGCGGTTTACAGCCACGAGCTGTTACACGTGATTTAGATTGGGGTGTGAAGCTACCGGCATCTATACAAAATGGTGAAGGTAAAGTGCTCTATGTTTGGTTCGATGCTCCGATAGGATATATCAGCGCTACCAAACAGTGGGCTTTAGACAATGGAAAAGATTGGAAACCATATTGGGAAGATGCATCTACCAAGATGGTTCATTTTATTGGGAAAGATAATATTGTATTTCACTGCATTATTTTTCCGGTAATGCTGAAATTACATGGCAATATTTTACCCGATAATGTACCGGCAAATGAGTTCATGAACTTAGAGGGAGATAAAATGAGTACCAGTAGAAATTGGAAACTCGAAATGCAAGATTATATTGATGATTTTATAAAACAGGAGAATGGCGGCAGTCAAATGGCCGATGTATTGCGTTACTATCTCACACAAATTGCACCGGAGAGTAAAGACAGTGAGTTTACATGGAAAGGTTTTCAAGATGCCAACAATAGCGAATTGGTAAGCATTTTTGGCAATTTTATCAATCGCAGTTTAGTACTAATGCACAAGCTTTGCAAAGGTAAAGTTCCACCATTGCATACTGCTATACTCGACGAGCTAGACCGAACAACGATTGAAGCAATTAGTGCAGCAAAAGATAAGATCACCAATTTATTAGAAGAATATAAATTCAGGGATGCACTTTTTGAAGTGATTAATTTGGCGCGTACCGGTAATCAATATATGCAGAAAAAAGAGCCTTGGATTGTAGCGAAGAAACTTAGACCGGAGATGGGAGACCGGAGTGAGGAACAAATGCTAATTGATAACTGCTTGCATATTTGTTTACAGTTAACTGCTAATCTTGCTATTCTTATCAATCCATTCCTTCCTTTTACTGCTAAGAAAATTTGTTATTTATTGAAAGTGGTAGATAAGATATTAGATTGGGAGAATGCAGGTAGTATGAAATTATTAAGTGTTGGCTATAGTCTACGCGCTCCGGAGTTATTATTCAGAAAAATTGAAAATGAAGAAATAGAGAAACAAATTTCTAAATTAGGAATTAAAAATGAAGAATTAAGAATGGGTAGCGAAGGGTTAAGAGATACGGGTAACGAGATACAAGTTCAGCAGATCAAGATTAAAGATGAAATTCAATTTGATGATTTTGCTAAGATCGATTTAAAGGTAGGTACTATTGTAGCAGCCGAGAAAGTAGAGAAGGCAGATAAACTTTTAAAACTTCAGATAGACCTCGGTTTTGAAATAAGAACTATTGTTTCTGGTATTGCACTTCATTTTAAACCGGAAGAAATCATTGGCAAACAAGTTACGGTAGTTATTAATTTAGCTCCTCGTAAAATGAGAGGTATTGAAAGTAATGGAATGATATTGATGGCAGAAGATGCAGCAGGTAAACTATATTTTGTACATCCCTCATCTAAGATCGATAATGGAAGCGGAATCAGTTAATGCGAAATAAAAGGCTTCGCGGAAATAGCTTGGTAAGCCGTAAACACAACAAAGAGGAACCAGGTTATCGAAACAAGGTAAACATATAAGACGGCTTTAGAAGTATCACTTATCTTTTTGCTGATCCAATATCCTGCAAATGGAATGATTTGCAAAGCATGTATGCCGAAAAAGTGTGCTACACGCAGGTCACCAAATAGGGTACTCCAATTTAATAAGGGTAACCCTTCACCGCCCATCGCTCCACCTACATTATGTGAATTGACGGCACTCATATATCCCCCAAAAAAACTGAATATAACGAATAGAAAAAGTCCGAGTTGAATGGATCTGGCATAAGGCTTACTTATGGTAAACTGTTTTTGTTTAAAAAAACGAATGGTTAATAGTAAGGTAGCAGTTGTAAGCCAAACAATGAAAAAGCCCATCAGTCCGTATAATACGCCGCCCGCCAAGTCGGTTTGATTAAAATGAGAACGGGTTCCCCGCAAAGCTTGTATGGTAATGACGCTATTTTCAAAACTCATTACAAACACCGCAAGCAAAGAAAATCGTTGTACGCTTCGTTGATTTTCTACATAATATAATAACCACGAAAGTGTAAGTAAATAGATACCGGTACTCACAAAAAATTTTATGGGCTTAATCATACTATTAACGCCCAAGATTGTTACTGTATTAAAGAAAGCGTAGATAGATAAAAAAAAGGCCAAGCCAAGAAAAATAGATCCTGTAGCTGTAGTTAATTTATTTCTATGAAACAATTCTTTAATCATGTACCTGTATAGATTTGTTTTTAATGATATTGACTATAGCGAATAATACATATCCGATAGGTCCGAACATAAAGCAAAAGGGCAGCATAGGCGTATACAACAATCTAGAGATACCACGGGCTATTGATCTACGAACAACATAAGCACCTACAAACAGATCAAATGCTAAATAATGAAGCCAACCTGCAGCTACGGCACTATCGTTTTGAAAAAGAGCTTTTACATTGGCTAGTGTGCTGAAGCTATCCGGCTTAAAGTTGCGAATACCTTGTATGATAAGTATTGTGTAAACCACTGCCAATAGCAATACTATGCCATGCAAAACAACTGTTTGGGTATATCTCCATTTAGGTAAAAATAACAGGAGAATCCATCCAAACAAAACAAAGCTATTTGCCAGCGAAAAAATGTTTGTAGGATTCATACTCTATGGTTTATTATCATAGCTAACACATTCTTTCAATTCTCTTTCAGAATATGCCATTTTATATTGTTTAAGTACATCCTCCGGAACACCATTCCATTGATTAGGTACATTCCCTTTATAGTCTAGATCTTTTACACCTATCTCCGAGGTATAGAATCCGGTGGTTACCAGATCGCGCATTCGATTAAAGAATGCTACACCTTGAGCTAATTCTTTTTTAGCTTTTTCAGGATACGCTATGCTGTCTACCACTTCAATTTGTTCTTTGCTATTACACGATACAAAGGTTTTATTATACAATTTTAAACAGTGCAAATCAAGCCAACGCAATCCACCTCTTAAAGGTGTTTGATGCGAGGGCATATCTTTAACGATAAATTCAATAAATTCCGGAACCTTTGCATCTGTAGCACTACCACTAATATCGTCTTTTGGAATAATAATATTTGATAAAACTGTGATCGTTGCCATTTCTTCTTTTGTAAAGAAATTAGGCTCTGTTTTCGTTTTAGCAGCATGATCTTTTTCTTCTTGCATACGATCTGCATCAATTGAAACATCTGCTGAATTAGCTATCGCTTTTTTATCGGCATTGGTACAGGCTTCCACTAATACGCCGGCACCAACGGATCCTATCAAGAGCGTTTTGAGTGATTTTCTTCTGTCCATAATTATAGGTTTTGCTTTTTCATTTGATCAATGATATACTCGCTGGCACGCATACTTAATGCTAGAATCGTCCAGGTAATATTTTTATCTGCTTGCGATACAAACTGACTGCCATCTACACAGAATAAAGTTTTGCAATCATGTGCCTGACTCCATTTATTTAGGGCAGATGTTTTTTTATCATTCCCCATTCGTACGGTTCCGGCTTCATGGATAATATTTCCGGGATTAGATAAGCCATAATTATTAGAGGCATCATCATCGCCACCCCAAGTAATTACGGCACCCATTTCGTGCATAATTTCCTTGAAAGTTTCCTTCATATGTTTAGCCTGTTTAATTTCATAATCGGAATGACGGGTATTAAATCGCAACACGGGGATACCGTATTTATCAACTACGTTCGGATCGATTTCACAGAAATTTTTTATATCGGGAACAGATTCCCCTCTACCTGCCATACCTACACCAGCTCCATAGAAGAAGCGAACATCTTCTTTGAGTGAAGCTCCATAACCACCTGCTTCTTTTTTCTTTCCATTTACCAAGTATTTTCCATTCATATTTTGCATACCCATCCCAAAGCCATAAGCAGGCTGACTCATACCACCCCAATATTCAATATGGTAGCCGCGTGGGAAATCTAATTTTTTATTATCGAGCCACCAAGGCGTGTATACATGCATACCTCCAACCCCATCTTCGTTATATCGTTTACGGCCAAAAAGTTCTGGAAGCACGCCGCCTAATGCAGCGCCAGTAGAATCGTGTAAATATTTGCCCACCACATTACTTTCGTTGGCCAATCCATTCGGATGTCGGGTAGATTTTGAATTTAATAATAGCCGTGCTGTTTCACAGGTACTGGCAGCTAAAATTACTACGCGGCCACTTACCTGATACTCCATCATATCTGTTTTATTGATATAAGAAATACCTGTAGCCAATCCTTCTGCATTAGTAATCACCTCACGCGCCATAGCTTGTGTTATAACATCCACATTACCTGTTTTTAGTGCGGGTTTTACCAAAACAGATCCCGCTGAAAAATCGCCATATACTTTACAACTTCTGTTACATTGAGCGCAATAAAAGCAAGCTCCTCTATCATCATTAATTTTTTTAGTGAGAATAGAAAGTCGAGATGGGATAACAGGTATTTTAATCCCTGTTGCCGCTTTTTTAATCATTAGTTCATGCAAGCGAGGTTTGGGAGGGGGGAGAAATATTCCATCCGGATCATTTTCCAGTCCTTCATTAGAGCCAAAGACCCCTATGAGTTGATCAATTTTATCATAATAAGGTTTTACATCTTCATAACCAATAGGCCAATCGTCGCCTAATCCATCTATACTTGTTCTCTTAAAATCTTTGGGTCCGAAACGAAGGGATATTCTTCCCCAGTGGTTGGTGCGGCCGCCCATCATACGAGCGCGCCACCATTCCCATTTAGCGCTTCCGGGTGCTTGCGTGTAGGGTTCGCCATCAATTTCCCATCCCCAATAACAGCCGTCAAAATCTCCAAAAGGGCGAAACTTGGTGCTAGCACCACGTCGTGGTGATTCCCATGGATTTTTTAGTTGGGATGAATTGATAGCGGGATCATAATCTGCACCTGCTTCTAACAAACATACTTTGAGTCCTGCTTTTGCAAGTGTATAAGCGGCCATACCGCCACCGGCACCTGATCCTACGATAATTGCGTCGTATTTTTTGGATTGTTTTTTTATTTGGAGTTCTCCCATATTAAAATATTTCTGCGATGAATATACAAAAAAGGGTCAGACCATCGTCTGACGCTAACCAATTTTCTAATAGTAGTTTTACACAATTTCAAACTGTTTTCGCATTTCTGTGGCATTTGGCAAATCCAATAAATACGCTGCAATTTTTTTATTCACTAAAATATCCCTTTTCATTCCAAGATATCCAGCTAATGAGCTGTGCTTCCATTTGAATGACTCATCAACTAGCCCTGCTTTTTCAGGATTAAAATGAATATAATCGAAACAAGATTTTGCATAACCATCACTTGTATTTTCTAATAATTTCATTTTAGTCTTTTGCCTGAATAAAGATCCAGTCTCATTTCTTGATCTGTTAATCTCTTGACAATACCTGCTAAGCAATACTCTGAAGGCATTACTTAATTCATTCGACTCTACTTTACCTATCATTCTTTTTTTAGCGCTAAGCTCAGTAGCACTAATCATAAAATGAAAATGATTAGGCATTAAGCAGTACGCTAGAATATCACATTTTGGATACACATAATAACGAGTTAGTTCGATAAATTTTTGATAATGATAAGGTTCAAAAAATAAATTCTGCTTCCGATTACCTTGGTTATAAACATGATAAATCCCAAATGCTTCTACTTGCATAGATTAGTATTTATGGGATTACAAACTGTATAAAGATAAGTATAGTCTGACGCTATTAAAACATAGAATTTTCTCTATTAAAAATTAGCTTTTTCAAAAAGGTATAGTCTGACGCTATAGGGTTGTAAGTAAAAAAAATCTGTCTGACGCTAGTATCAGACAGACTTGAATTGTAATGGCAAGAATCGGAAATATTTAATTAACTACAACCCATACTATTTCCGCAGTTTAGGCATTTATAGCAGGTGCCGCTACGGATAGTTATATGTCCACATGTATTACAAGCCGGTGCATCGCTTTGCATATTTTTTGCTGCTGCATTTACGGCATCTAAACCAGATTCCATTTTAACTGCAGCTGCGGCACGTTGTAATTTTTGCGACTGAGGCGCAGCCGAAGGAGCAGCATTCGCAGATGATGGTGCTGTTACTCTGATACTACTTAATTCCGGCTTCCCCAAAAAAGAAGCATCACCCCCCTCTTCGCCTGTATTACCAATCTGTGGGCGATCGAGTACATGCACAAGATCAGTTCTATTTAAATACTCATAAGCTAGTGCGCGGAATACAAAGTCAACTAAAGATGTTGTTGTTTTGATATTCGGATGATCTACCATTCCGGCCGGCTCAAAACGGGTAAATACAAATTTCTCAACAAACTCTTCGAGTGGTACTCCATATTGTAAGCCAACAGAAACCGCGATAGCAAAACAGTTCATTAAGCTGCGTACTGTTGAGCCTTCCTTCGCCAAATCGATAAATATTTCTCCCAATGTACCATCGCTGTATTCACCTGTACGAAGGAAAATAACTTGTCCGTTTATTTTTGCTTTTTGTGTAAATCCTCTACGCTTAGCTGGCAATGATTTACGCTCAACAATGCGAGATAAGGCACGCTTTAGTTGTGTATCTGTAGATGCCGTCATTCTTTTTTGAACTTCTTCCAATAACTCATCTACTGTGAGCTTACTCAGATCCACAATATTAGAAGTATCTTCTGTTAGCAACGGAGTATTAGTAGTTTCAGCAGCAAGCGTAGCAGTATCTTCCGTTTTTTTCTTCTTATCAGATTTGTTGCTAAGTGGCTGACTTAATTTAGAACCATCGCGATACAAAGCATTTGCTTTCAAACCTAACTGCCAGCTAAGCATATAGCAATCCGCTATTTCTTCTACGGTAGCCTCATGAGGAAGATTGATAGTTTTTGAGATAGCTCCACTGAGGAACGGCTGACAAGCGGCCATCATACGGATATGACCATAGGCGTGAATATAGCGCTCTCCTTTTTTACCGCATTTGTTTGCACAGTCGAATACAGGAAGATGATTCTCTTTTAAGTAAGGTGCCCCTTCAATAGTCATAGTACCGCATACATAATCATTCGCTGCATCTATTTCATCTTCTGTGAATCCAATAGCTTCAAGCAGGTTGAAGCTCCAATCGCTGTATTGTGATTCATTGAATCCTAAACGTTGTAAACATGCATCACCTAAAGTGAACCGATTAAAAATAAATCCTATTTCGAATGCAGAGCGAGCTGCCGCATTAAGTTTATTAATTTCTTCAGTAGTAAACCCTTTAGCAGCTAGGGTTTCAGGATTGATAAAAGGAGCCCCCTCAAAACTTGCAGCACCTACTGCGTATTTTTCAATGGCAGCAGCTTCAGTTTCATTGTACCCTAAATTTTTTAATGCTTGTGGAACAGATTGATTGATGATTTTGAAATAACCACCACCACTCAATTTTTTAAACTTCACCAAAGCAAAATCGGGCTCCACACCGGTAGTATCACAATCCATTACTAAGCCAATAGTTCCTGTTGGTGCAATTACTGTAGTTTGTGCATTGCGGTAGCCGTATTTCTCACCTAGTTGAACCGCATCATCCCAAGCGCGAGTAGCTGCCTTTAGTAGATAATCCGGACAATATTTTGCTTTTATGCCTTGTGGTTTAATGTCAATACCCACATAAGCGTCTGTTGCATCGTAAGCAGCAGCTCTATGATTACGCATTACACGCAACATATCTTCTTTATTCTCTTCGTACTTATCAAAAGTACCAAGGAAGGAAGCCATTTCGGCTGATGTTTTGTAAGAAATTCCCGTCATGATTGCTGAAATTGCACCGGCAATACCACGAGCTTCTTCACTATCGTAAGGAATTCCACTAACCATTAGTACGGATCCGAGATTTGCGAAACCTAGACCAAGGGTTCTGTAATCGTAAGAAAGTTGTGCCACCTCTTTAGAAGGGAACTGCGCCATCAATACGGAAATTTCAAGAACGGTAGTCCATAAGCGAGTGGTATATTCGAATCCTTCCACATCAAATACATTGGTATCATCGTTATGAAATTTACGCAAGTTCACAGATGCCAGATTACACGCTGTATTATCCAAGAACATGTATTCAGAGCAAGGATTAGAAGCATTGATGCGTCCACCTTTAGGGCAAGTATGCCATTCGTTGATAGTGGTATCGTATTGCGTACCGGGGTCTGCACAACGCCATGCAGCGTAAGCAATTTTATCCCACACTTCACGAGCAGGGATTTTTTTCATTACGCGCCCATCGGTACGTGCTTTTAATTCCCAATCACCATCATCCGCCAATACTTTGAAAAACTCGTTAGGAATACGAACAGAGTTATTTGAATTTTGACCTGAAACAGTTGCGTAGGCTTCTCCTTCATAGGAGTTATCGTAGCCCGCAGATACGAGAGCAGCCACTTTTTTCTCTTCTTCTACTTTCCAGTTGATAAAGTCCATAATCTCGGGGTGATCAAGATCCAAGCACACCATTTTTGCGGCGCGACGAGTAGTACCACCGCTTTTTATGGCGCCCGCTGCGCGGTCGCCAATTTTAAGAAAGCTCATTAATCCGCTAGAAGTACCGCCACCGCTCAATTTCTCGCCACTACCCCGAATTTGAGAAAAGTTAGTGCCAACACCAGATCCATATTTGAAAATACGTGCTTCGCGAGTCCATAAATCCATTATCCCCCCCTCATTCACCAAATCATCACTCACGCTTAAAATAAAGCAGGCATGTGGTTGTGGGCGCTCATAAGCATTAGTAGATTTTTTCAGCGTGCTATCAACAGGGTCTACATAATAG
>CABHOW010000041.1 GCA_902168225.1 uncultured Flavihumibacter sp.
TTATTTTTAAGTAATATTTGGTGCCATAATTTTAAGTTTAATAAAATCACGACCAGTTTGTAGCATTACTTGTTTTTCTTTTGTTCGATTTCTTCCATTAATGCATGAAATAATTCGAACGCCATTTTAATTTCGGTACGTTCTCTACGGGTACTTTCTTTCAAGTAAGTACCTGTAACTGTAGTACTATACCATAACCACAATATTTCTTTCCACTCTGATGTACTTGCAAAATCTAAGATACGATCCCAAGCCTTGGAACTATCAATTTTATTTTTCATACCAATGAAGAGATTAATTGGTGTAGTACGATAACTGCGAAGAATAATGTATATAAGTATGTTTTTATAAAACACCGTGAAATAAAAACAAAATCAGGTATATGCCGTATAGCAAACCATCATCTAGTGCTGTTACTTCGCAGACAGAACAAATTTCCGAATTTTCTAATTAACTAATTTTTTTTCATCGGCTTTTTGAGCCAGTATTTATACCTAATGAAGCTAACAACTAGACTATACGAATATTTGTCCTATCTCCGAATTACCGCATATCAAATGGAAAGAACCTGTGGATTATCCAATGGATATATTGGCAAACAAGATCATGGTAAAGGGTCTATCGGATCGAATGTACTCGCGAAAATAGAAAAACATTATCCCGATCTAAACCTGATTTGGCTAATAACTGGTAAAGGACATATGTTAAGCACTCAAGTATTTGAGTTAGCGGATAATAATGATTTTCAAATGAAAGAGGAATTAGCCGCTTATCATTCATTAAAAGATGCACTAATAGATTCACTCAAGCAACAGATAACCCAACTTCAAAAACAATTAGAAGAAAAAGATATGATCATTGCTTTATTACGGTATCGCAAATAGATCAAGCCTCATCAGTATATGCAGAAACAGGCTCACAGGTACAAATTAAATTTCTATCGCCATGCGTATTATTAACCCTTCCCACACTTGGCCAGAATTTATTTTGCGTTACATAGTATAAGGGAAATGCTGCTTCTGTTCTGGTATACCCATGTTCCCAAGTTTCTGCACAAACTACAGCCTGTGTATGGGGCGCATGCTTTAAAGGATTATCTGCTTTATCGGCCTTGCCTTCTTCAATAGCTTTTATTTCTTCATAAATACTGATCATCGCATCACAAAAACGATCTAATTCCGCTTTATCCTCACTCTCGGTTGGTTCAATCATAATAGTGCCTGGTACCGGAAAACTCATCGTAGGGGCATGGAAACCATAATCAATCAAACGTTTAGCTACATCTTCTGCCTCTACGCCGGCACTTTGTTTGAAAGGCCGTAAATCAACGATGAACTCATGCGCACAGGTTCCATTTTTGCCGGTATACAAAATCGGATAATATTTCTCCAATCTGGATTTCATATAATTAGCATTCAGAATCGCGTATGCTGTAGATAAGCGAATTCCATCGGCACCTAACATTTTAATATAACCATAACTGATCAAAAGAATACTGGCAGAACCAAATGGCGCCGCACTTACATTGAGCTTAGGAAGGTAGGGAGCCAAAATATCATTCGCACAGATAGGGCCCATACCCGGACCGCCACCACCATGTGGTATAGAGAATGTTTTATGCAAATTTAAGTGGCATACATCGGCACCTATATTACCCGGACTTGTTAAACCCACTTGTGCATTCATATTAGCGCCATCCATATATACCAATCCACCAAAAGCATGTACGATATTGCATATATCTTTTATCGTTTCTTCAAATACACCATGGGTAGAAGGATAGGTAACCATCAGGGCTCCCAAATTATCCTTATGTAATTCCGCTTTTGCTTTTAAATCGGCAACATCAATATTACCTGCTTCATCGCATTTTACCACTACCACTTTAAATCCGGCCATTACAGCACTGGCAGGGTTTGTACCATGTGCGCTTATAGGAATCAATACAATATTTCTATTAGATTGTTTTTTATCCTCATGATAAGCCCTTATCGCTAAAAGTCCTGCATACTCTCCTTGTGCGCCACTATTCGGTTGTAAGCTGCAAGCCGTAAAACCTGTGATAGCACATAAATAGTTGCTCAGCTCCTCTAATATTTGTTGATAGCCTAATGTTTGATCGGCAGGTGCAAAAGGATGTAGGCCACCAAATTCGGGCCAGCTAACTGGGATCATTTCAGAAGCTGCATTTAATTTCATGGTGCAACTTCCCAAACTGATCATACTTGTATTAAGTGATAAATCTTTATTCTCTAATTGCTTAATATAACGCATCATCTGGCTTTCACTATGATGTGTATTGAAAACAGGATGCTGTAAATATTTAGTACTTCTTAAAGTCTCGGTTGATAATATAGATTGAAGATTATCAGTATTGATAGCATGGGCCTTTTTACCAGTAGCTTTTGCAAAAACTTCAAGAACAAGATTTAAATCGGTAACGGTTGTTGTTTCATCTACACTAATACCAATATTGCCATTTTCGAAGTAACGGAAATTAATACCTGCTGCAACAGCTTCTTTTTCGATACCGTTACGATCAACTCCGCCAATATAAATAGTATCAAAATACTGTTCATTATATTGCGTAAATCCTGCATCAGTAAGGGCTTTAGCCAATGCCGCCGTTAGTTGATGTATGCGCGTAGCAATGTTTTTCAATCCTTCCGGGCCATGGTAAACGGCGTACATAGCAGCCATATTAGCCAATAAAGCTTGTGCCGTACAAATATTTGAAGTGGCCTTTTCTCTTTTAATATGTTGTTCGCGTGTTTGTAAAGCCATGCGCAAGGCCCTATTACCTTGTGCGTCGATACTTACGCCTATTAATCGCCCCGGTATGCCTCTTTTAAATTCATCATGCGTTGCAAAAAAAGCTGCATGGGGCCCACCATAACCCATAGGTACACCAAAACGTTGTGCGGAACCAACAGCCACATCAGCCCCTAATTCGCCGGGAGATTTTAGCAAACTAAGTGCCAATAAATCGGTAGCCATTACCACATAACCCCCTACGGCATGAATCTGATTAATAAAAGAGCTATATTCTTCAACAACGCCATTATCTGCAGGGTATTGAATAAGCGCGCCAAAACATTGTTGATCTGCCGTAAATGTTTTATAGTTTCCAAATACCAATTCAATACCGATGGGCGCCGCTCTGGTTATGAGAATTTGTTTAGTTTGAGGAAATGTATGGTCATCCACAAAAAAAACGGGTTTGGAAATAGTATCCGTTTTATTTACCTGATGAAATAACATGGCCATTGCCTCAGCAGCAGCAGTTGCTTCATCTAGTAAAGAGGCGTTGGCAAGGGGAAGACCGGTGAGGTCGGCAACCATTGTTTGGTAATTGAGTAAACTCTCTAACCGACCCTGGGAAATTTCAGCCTGATAGGGGGTATATTGGGTATACCATCCCGGATTTTCAAAAATAGTTCTAAGAATAACACTGGGTGTAATAGTGCCGTAGTAACCTCTTCCGATAAAATTCTTATATACTTTATTTTTAGCCGCTACTTTTTTTAATTCTTGTAAATATTCAAATTCACTAACTGCCGGCGGAATAGGTAAATCACCGTTTACACGGATGCTGCCGGGTATTGTTTTTTCAATAAGCGATGCCAAAGAAGCCTCACCAATAACCTTAAGCATTGCAGCAGTGGCTTTCTCGTCCGGACCAATATGTCTGCCTTTAAATTCGTTGGATTGTGTAGCTAGTACATTTGTCATTACAAACTGTTTTTCGTGGCGCAAAGGTAAGTGCTAGCAACAGCATTTTCATGCTTTTGTTGAAACTGTTGATAGCCTGTTAGCTATTCTTTTTGTCAAGATCCTCAGCTTTTCTCAATTCTTCACTGGTAAGTCGGGAACCATCGTGGCTCCAGCCCGGTTTACCAAAGATATAGGCCAAACGTTGGCGGAAACTAAGACCCTTTGTTTGTAGGTCTTTCAAAATGGCAATCCACTCATGAAAAACCAAACTTGCCGGGTTATAATCTTTCAAATTTTTAGTGAGGCCGTATCGAATGGGTTGGTATTGTTTTTCTGAAAGTTCAGGCTGAAAAGTACCGAACAATTTATCCCAAATGATCAAAAACATACCCATATTCTTATCCAAATATTTGGGATTAGAGCCATGGTGCACCCGATGGTGGGAAGGGGTTACAAAAATATACTCCATCCAACCCATTTTATGGATAAGTTCTGTATGCACAAAAATGCCCCATATTTGTGTGGCAGAATAAATGAAAGCAATATCAATAGGTCTGAAACCCATTAAAGCCAAGGGAATAAAATAAATGAATCGATATAGTGGTTGAAATACAGATGATCGGAAACCTACGGTAAAATTCATTTTTTCACTGCTATGGTGGGTAACATGAACGGCCCAGAATAGCCTTATTTCGTGATCAAAACGGTGTAGCCAGTAATACAAAAAATCTTCTGTTATCAGTAGTAATAGCCAATAAAAAAAAGGAGCCGTAATATGCAAAAGAGCCCTTTCAAAAAAATATTGAAGAACTGCCATAGATACTAGCCTGAAGGAGAGGTCTATGGCTGCATTTAATAACATGAGATAAATATTACCAAATGTGTCTTTTCGAGTGTAGAGTTTGCGATGATGCAAATGAGATAATAACAGTTCAACACCAATTATGAAAAAATAAATAGGTGTAGCAATAAGAATCAGCCATTGTTCTCTAATCGAATCCATATTTTCGTACCGCAAAGTAAATAATCCATTGTTTTGAAAGATATATTCTTCCATAATTGGCAGCAAAAATCAAAAGAACATCAAAAAAAATATGCTCAGTGGTTGAAACGTGCCAATAAAAATGCAGTTTTAAAAATACTCCCGTCTTTGCATGAAGAAGCTTTTGACAAAATAGACTGTTTAACTTGTGGGAACTGTTGTAAGGGCTATTCGCCACGCTTTAAAACACCAGATATAAAACGAATCAGTAAAGCTTTGGGTTTAAAGGAGAGTATATTTATCGACCAATACCTGACCTTAGATATGGAGGGAGATTATGTAGCCAAATCGGCTCCTTGTCCATTTTTAGGTACGGATAATGCTTGTAGTATTTACGAAAATAGGCCTTCGGATTGTGCCCGATTCCCTTATACAGATGAAGATGTACTGCTTAAAAGGCCTCACATAACACTAAAGAATAGTGAGTTTTGTCCGGCTGTTTTTTATGTTCTCGAAAAAGCGATGGAAAAAATCGGTTAGTATTCCATCTTTCTTAAAGAAGGAGCTTTGATCCAGGTGATAATTACTACAAGTAATGTCATCGACCCACCAAAAATTACAGAAGGCACCACACCTAGTAATTTAGCAGCGATGCCACTTTCAAATTGGCCTAATTCATTACTGCTATTAATAAACATGGAGTTTACACTTAGTACGCGCCCTCGCATATTATCCGGAGTTTTTATTTGTACGATGGTACCTCTTACAATCATGCTGATGCCATCTAAGATGCCGCTCAATACCATCACCGCAAATGATAACCAAAATATTTTTGAGAAACCAAAGACGATAATACATAATCCAAAACCTGCCACTGCATATAATAATACTTTGCCTTGCTTTTTTTGTAAAGGCAAGAAAGTAAGTATAACAATTACTATGATAGAACCTATATCTGCTGCAGCGTTCAGCCAACCGAAGCCAATAGGGCCAACAGCCAGAATATCTTTGGCAAATACGGGGATCATAGCAACAGCACCACCAAAAAAAACGGCAAATAAATCAAGCGATAATGCGCCCAATACTTCTTTTGTTTCGAATACAAAACGAAGCCCCTCTTTCACACTATCAAACCCTGTTTTTTGTCCGGCTACGTTTAATGGTGGTTTTGGCTTTAGCAGATACATAAATGCAATACCTGCCACAACCATTCCTGTAATAACCAATAATGAGCCGGTATTTCCTATAAGTGCGATAAAGAAACCCACGGATGCGTGACCGGTTACTGATGCCGATAACCACACACCTTGGTTCCAGGTAGTAGCGTTTTGTAATAGATTACGAGGTACCGTTGTGGCTACCATGGTACTGAATGTGGGGCCTAGGAAAGAGCGGATAATGCCTGTAAAGAAAACGACGATATAGATACCGAATGCAATCCAATGGGTTGAAAGCTGTGCCAATGTAAACCTTGTGGATAGTAACAATAACAATAAAACGCAGCTCAAATAAAAGAAACCGCATTTTAACAAGAGCTGTTTTTTCTCACTTATATCAATCACATAGCCTGCATATAAGGCTAAAGAAACTGCGGGTATTACTTCTGCCAACCCAATTAATCCTATGGCAAATGGTTCGTTTGTGAGTTCGTAAATCCACCAACCTACTAATGTGCCTAGCATACGTAAGCCCATAATAAACAAAAACCGACCTGTCATTAAATTTCTAAACTCGCCAATACGCATGGCAGCAAAAGGGTCGTTTTTTATTTGTTCAACTTCCATGTAATGGATTTAGTATTTAAGGTAATGTGAAATAATGCTGACCGTTATCAAAATCTTTTTCTAAGGCATCTAAAATTACATTAACATGTGATTCATTGCCTAAAAAATCAGCATTACTGGCATCTACAAAAAGTGTTTTAATATTATGTTGTTTAATATAGTTCGTGTACGTTTCCTGAATATTGAACAAGTATTCATCCGGTATTGACTGTTCATATTGCCTGTTTCGCTTTCTAATATTCTTTTGTAATGTATGAACGGGTACATGTAAATAAATGAGAATATCAGGAAATATCAGTTGCTGATGAATAATATCGAACAGTTTTTGATACAGCCTAAATTCTTCTTCGGGTAAATTCAATTTGGCAAATAGTAAGCATTTAGTAAACAAATAATCGGAAACGGTAACATGTTGAAAGAGATCTTTGGTATGGATCATATCTTTCAACTGTTTAAACCTCTCTGCCATAAAAAAGAGCTCAAGAGGAAACGCATACTGCCCGGGGTTCTCGTAGAATTTAGATAAAAAAGGATTATCGGCAAACTCTTCCAAAATTAAGCGGGCATTCAACCTTTTGGCTAGTAAATGACTTAGTGTGGTTTTGCCTGCGCCAATATTGCCTTCAATAGTAATAAAATGATGCTTCATGGAGATGGTCAAAATTAATGGGGCAGTGCCTTATAGCAGTATTTTTTTTTGCACATTGGAATGATCTAAACAGGTATCCAATAATGCTGTGATAGATTTATGTAACAAGGGGTGAATCAATTCAGGAGCCACTTCCTGTAGTGGTACTAAAGCAAAGCGCCTATTTTGTATTTCGGGATGCGGTAAAACTAATATATCGGAGTTATGCACTTTATTTTCATAGAAAAGCTGATCGATATCAATTGTTCTAGGTCCGTATTTTTCCGCTCTTTTTCTACCCATGTTATTTTCGATATCAAGGAGAGAACGCATTAATGGCTCCGGGTCTAATAAAGTTTCGAGTACCAATACTTGATTTAAGAAAAAAGGCTGATTCGTATTACCCCAAGGTGCCGTTTCATAAAGTGATGAACGGCGAACGATTTTCCCTAGTTTTTGTTCAATTTGTGAGGCGGCTTCAGCCAAAAATGCAGCACTATGGCCTAAATTACTTCCGGTTAACAAATAAACAGTACTCATAATTGGTTGTGTAAGAGGCTTCAAATATCTTTATTTAATATAACCTGAAATAGAATATGAGAGGATTTTTCAAAATTGTTTTTGCCACCTTGTTGGCAATGGTATTATTTACTGTTATCGGAATCTTTGTGTTGATTGGGATTGTTAGCAGTGCTGCATCTTCCGAGAAGCCTACTATAAGTAGTAAAGCTGTTTTAGTACTTGATCTCTCAACCGCTTTTAGAGAACAGTTTCAGGAAAATCCTGTAGGCTCTTTTTTTAGCGAAGAAAATACCGATATACCTTCTTTATATGATGTTATAAGATTACTCCAGCATGCTGAATCCGATAGCTTGGTGAAGGGAGTATATATACAATGTGCCACGAATCCGAATGGCTTTGCTGCCAGCGAAGAGTTAAGAAAAGCCGTGATGCATTTTAAGTCTACCGGAAAATTTGTAATTGCACATGGAGAAACGATCACACAAAAGGGTTATTATGTAGGTTCGGTTGCGGATTCTATTTTTTGTAATCCGCAGGGTGGGCTCGATTTTTCAGGATTTTCATCAGATATATTGTTCTTAAAAGGTATGTTAGATAAACTTGAGATCCAACCCCAAATATTTTATGCCGGTAAATTTAAAAGTGCTACTGAACCTCTGAGAGAAACAAAAATGACGGATGCCAATCGCCTGCAAACATCTGTATGGTTGGGAGATTTGTACACGCATTTTTTACTTACTATCGGTGCCAGTAGAAAGAAAGATACTGCCGATTTAAGATCTTTAGCTGTTAATGGGTCGATACGTACCGCGTACGATGCTGTGAAATATGGATTAGTGGATGGCGTGAGGTACGATGATCAAATAAAATCGATTTTGTCGAAAAAACTAAAACAAGAAAATTCAGCAACCATTAATTTTGTTTCACTCCAAGAATATAAGAAGGCGTCTGATTATACTGCATCGGGTAGCAAACGAATTGCACTGGTTTTTGCAGCGGGTGATATTGTTTCGGGTAATGGCGGCGATGATATGATCGGTAGTGATAAGTTTAAAAATCTGCTACGTAAATTAAGATTTGATAAAGACATCAAAGGGGTGGTGCTTAGGGTGAATTCACCCGGTGGCAGCGCATTAGCAAGTGAAGTAATATGGAGAGAAATAAGTTTGTTACGCAAAGAAAAGCCGGTCGTTGTAAGTATGGGCGATGTAGCTGCATCCGGTGGCTATTATATTGCTTGTAACGCCGATCAGGTATTTGCTAATGCAAATACCATTACCGGTTCTATTGGTGTTTTCAGTGTTGTGCCAAACTTTCAGTCTTTCTTCAAAAATAAATTGGGTATTACATTCGATGGAGTGAAAACAGCTCCTTATGCCAATATGGGAGCCAGTGATAAACCTTTAACAGAGGCGGAGAAAAGATTTTTTCAAGCTTCTGTAGACAGTATTTATGATACCTTTAAAAGTAGGGTAGCTGCCGGCAGGAAAAAAGATAAGTTATATATAGATAGTATTGCACAGGGTAGGGTTTGGACAGGTGTGCGGGCAAAAGAGATTGGATTAGTCGATAAAATCGGGACCTTGCAAGATGCTATTGAAACCACTGCTTCTCTGGCAAAAGTGGAGAAAAATGATTATCGTATAAAAGAGTATCCTGAGAAAAAAACATTCTTTCAGCAAATTATGGATGGCTATAAAAAATCGGTACGCTCAAATTTATTAGAAGAAGAAATGGGAGTAGAAATATATCAAACAATGCGTCAAGTTAAACAAGTAAAGCAATGGGTGGGTACACCACAAACCAGAATCCCCTTCATTACAGGTACTCAGTTCTAAAAGATAATATATTTAGTATAATGCCTACACCCTCGAAATATAATCAAGTTACTGCCATGCTAGCCATTACAAAAGCTAGTTTAAGGGCTATTTTTAGAAGTCCATCTGCAGTTGTTTTTAGTATTGCCTTCCCGCTAATATTCATATTGGTATTTGGCTTTATTGGTGGAAGCGGTAAAATTTCGGTAAGTATTGCTTTTGATAAAAAGGCAGATACGTTGAATGCTATTTATCAAGTACTGAAAAATACAGCCGGGTTAAAAATTGTAACCAAGGAGGATAATTTGATCAAAGAGGATCTGGAAAAAGGGAGAATAACAGCCGTTATTGATATTCAAAAAACAGGAAAGGAAAGCCCAGCATATAGTATCCATTTAACAAGTTCGGAAGCTGTAAACCCTCAGAATATTCAAGTAATTCAATCTATATTAAGTGCTGTTATCAGTGGCTTAAATCAGCAACAATTTCCGGAAAAACAAACCGTTGCAGTTATCAGCAAAGAAGTAAATCAAATTCCAGGGAGAGTATATAGAACGATTGATTTTGTTTTACCCGGACAGTTAGGATTTTCATTATTAAGTGCAGGTGTTTTTGGGGTCGCTTTTTTATTTTTTAATCTGCGTCAGCAATTAGTATTGAAACGCTTTTATGCAACACCTATTCATCGTTCTTATATTGTATTAGGGGAGGCCATCAGTAGGGTTATTTTTCAAATGCTTACCGCTGTTGTTATTATTGGAGTTGGTCATTTTGCTTTTCATTTTACCTTAGTTAATGGAGTTGCTACTTTTCTGAACATCATGTTATTAAGTTTTGTAGCATTGTTACTTTTTATGGGTTTTGGATTTATAGTGAGTAGTGTGGCTAAGAATGAAAGTACTATTCCTCCTTTTGCCAATTTAATTACCTTACCTCAATTTCTATTAGCAGGTACATTTTTTTCAATAGATGCATTTCCTTCGTGGTTACAGCCAATTTGTAAGGTTTTGCCATTAACTCATTTTAATAATGCTATGCGTAATATAGCTTTCGAAGGGACTAATCTTATGCAATGTGGTAAAGAATTGGGTATTATGGGTATTTGGATTGTAATTGTTTATGCAGTTGCATTTCGCACTTTTAAATGGGAGTAAATGAAATTGATCCGATTTGCAATCATCAGTGTATTCGTGCTTGTAATTTTAGCTTCCGCTATTAGTTTATTATTTCCTTCCTATGTTTTGGTATCTCGGGCTATTACGGTTGAAAAACCAAAACGAGTAATTCTTCCATTAGTAAGTGATTACAGGCAATGGTATTTATGGGTTGATGGCTTTAGTGATAGTACGGTAAAAATCATTGATGCCAATAAAGCTATGGTTGGTAAAACAGTTGTAAAAACGGTAAGTGTAACAGATAGTTTAATCATAGCCAATTGGGGAGAGGGGAAAAATATGCAAGTAAGTAAAATCCGGCTCATAGGTTCTGACACGTCGAATATGACTATTTTGCAGTGGCAATTTGAACAGAAGCTACAATGGTATCCTTGGGAAAAATTCGGATCGATGATGAATGATAAAATTTTAGGCCCGATGATGGAAAAAAACTTACGACAGTTAAAACTATTAGTGGAGCAACGATAGTAAATCCTCCAAATAAAAAAGGGTTACCTGAGGGTAACCCTTTTTTATTTGGATAAACAATTTAGAAAGCCGGATCGGCCGGTGTGTTAGGATTGTTATCTCTTTCTCTGCTGGGGTAAGGGAAGAAATTGCGTTTTCTTTCTGCTACAGGTCTTCCCAAGCGACGACTATCTTCTAATCTCATTCCACTCATACAAAGCTCAATACAACGTTGACGATATACTTCTGTTAATAAAGAAGCAACATCTACAGGACCGGTATAAGCCGTACCGCCTGCACCTATTCCGAAAGGATCGGATGATGGTGTTTTTTGACGGATTGCATTGATTTCAATTAATGCATTTGCAATATTCGGCGTGCTTTGACGTAAATAAGATTCTGCTCTGATTAAACGCATTTCACTTGGTAAATATATAGGAATGGAAGTGAAATTACCATTAAAGAAACCATTGATGCGATATCTTGGAGCTACAGTTGTATTGATAGTGGTATAAAAAGGGATTCGCCTATCATTTAAATCCGGGGCAATAGCAGCAGGTAACCCTAATGTAGAATCCTGAATTTGGTATATATTATTGGCGGTCGTAACAACTGAGAAAATGGGGTTTGGTGTAACTCCATCGAATTGCATAATACAGCCGCTGAAATTGGCATTTACGGCATTGCTAGCTGTGATAGCAGTTGCATAATCTCCTGCAAATAAACTATATCTCGCAATTAACGCATTGATGGTATTATTGAGGAAATTAGCATTAACTGCAGAGGGAACATTAGCAAAGAAAAAGGGGCTAAGGGCACTTCTTTTAAGTGCATTTTGTGCTGTTTGTAGGGTAGATACAGCCCTTTTATAACCGTCTATTCTGGTTTGAAAAGTTGCGGGGATAGTTCCTGTACCCGGGGCTGCAGGTATTTGCTCAAAAAACATACAAAGATTACCTATTGCCAATGCTTTATAGATACTGGCATAAGCTATTAAACCGGGGGAAAATGTAGTATCTGCTTGGCTACTGGCTGCATTGATCACATTATCCGCATCGAAAATAATTTTATTACTCTGTATCCACATATTACCCGCAATTCCATTCAGGTTATCAACTGCGGATCCGCCGATGAAGAGGTTTGCCTCATCGGTATTACCGGCATTTAGTAAACGAAATTCGTTTGTTAATGCGCCAGAAGCTGTTATGACGGTATATAATCTGTCTCTTATACACATCTCCGAGCCCACGAGACAGGCAGAAATCTCGTATGCCG
>CABHOW010000042.1 GCA_902168225.1 uncultured Flavihumibacter sp.
GTATAAGAGACAGGTACTACTCGATGAGAAACTGGTAGACAATTCAGATCAATTGGGTCAATACTTTATGTCTAAACTCCAAACATTGGACGTTCCTGTTATTAAAGAAATTAGAGGGAAGGGTCTATTTATTGGAGTTGAGCTAACGGAAGCAGCTAGACCCTATTGCGAACGATTAAAAGAGCAGGGACTGCTTTGCAAAGAAACACACGAGAACGTTATACGTTTTGCCCCACCCTTAGTTATTACACGTGAGGAAATTGATTGGGCTTTTGAACGTATCCAAACCATTTTCAAATAAAATAGTTGTCTTTTAAATAGGTCGTGAAAGCGGCCTATTGTTCTTTATAAAGGAAAAACCAGTTGCGGACGCTTACATGTGTCCGTATAATATGGGGTACATGTTCTTATTAACGAACAATAAAGAAGGTTAGGAGATTAAAAAATGAATGGAAAGAAAATAAGAACGCTGAGAAAGGATAGGGGAATGACGCTGAATCAGTTGGCAGATCAATCAGGGGTGTCTAAGTCATATCTAAGCTATGTTGAAAGAGGTTTGCAGAAGAATCCAAGTGTAGATATTTTATCAAAGCTGGCAAATGCTATGGACATCCCTTTTATTGAGCTGATTCGACACATAGACGAACGGTAATATTATTTTGGCTGGTTCTTGCGCCACCGATTAAATTCTAGAAATTCTCGAAATTGCTCTTGGCTTATGCCGGATTCCTTGGCTTCTTGAACTAAACTGATCCACTCTTGATCAAGTTCATTCGTTTGTAATTCAAGTGGTGATTTCTCATAAAGTAATGTTTCAATTGGGACATTAAGAATAACTGAAATTTTCTCTAGGAAGTGAATAGAAGGGTTCGATTGAATATTACGTTCAATAGAACTTAAGTAGGATTTTGCAACGCCGGCATTCTCTGCCAGTTCTGAAAGAGATAGACCTTTTGCTAATCTGCATTTTTTTACTTGGTTTCCAATCATAGTAGGTACCTCGCTTATATCTTTTACTAGTGGCTATTATAACAGTACAAAGTTTGTTCTGTAAATAGAACATTCCGTGCCGATGGCCGATGCAACAGTTTCAAGATGGTCATTTTCCCAATTTACTTTTAATTACCTATTATTAGCTTAAAAAGACATTAGACACAGGTATAAAGTGCTATTAATTAAGTAAAAAGTTAATCTAGCACAGAGCACTAGATTAAGGATACCATTCAAATAAAAACGCGAAAACCTTGCTATGCATATAAAAATAGAGAGTAGTGCAGCCATTAAGTATCTTGCTTATCTGCTTCTGCTATAAATCTTCTTACTTCTTCCACTACTCCTTGCTGTATCATCTGGTCGAATCGTTCATTAATATTATGGTAAATTTGCTCACGTGTTCGTTGGACAAAAATTAAATGGAACTTACTTTTTGGAAAATAAGGGGGCGATTTATTTTTCTGCCAAGAGGAAAGATTTATCCCAGTCACCTCATATACTTCTATAGCTCTTAAAATACGTTGCCGATCATTAAGTTTATATCTATTAGCTAGAGGCGGATCAATTTTTTGCAAGTATTGATATAACAAAGTATTTGAATAATCATTATACTTTTTTCTAATTGCTTCTTTTTCGTCAGCAGAAATATTGGGGATTTCCACCATACCTTCCATTAAGGCCTTAATGTACATGCCGGTTCCTCCAACTAAAATTGGGGTAAACCCTGCAGCTATAGTATCATTTATGGCTGGTATAACACTCGCTAGCCAATGCTGTACCGAATATTTATCCAAACAACTTACATATCCATATAATTTATGAGTAATGCCTTGTTGTTCCGTTAATGTGGGTTGTGCAGTCAAAATAGGTATTTCCTGATAAACCTGCATGGAATCACAATTAATCACTACGCCGTTTAGTTGTTTTGCTAACTGTACTCCATATTTAGTTTTGCCAGAAGCCGTGGTCCCAAATACTATGTTAATTTTACCAAGCATAAAGTTATCTATTATAAAGTAATTCTATCATTGAGTCCTCTTCAGGAAGATTAGCCACCAGTATTTGCTTTACCTTTAAAGATTTAATCGGGCTTTTTTTAATGTTTCTGTTGATGTAATCGTTGAACAAAGTAACCTCAGGAGTAATTATCGAAGTTTGATCAGCTATGATAGCAAGCCCTTCACTTTTCAGCAAAAAACGAAGTGAGGTTGGGGTATACATGTTAATATGTCCGTAAGCTAAAAAGTGATTAATACGTTCATCCACGCCAAATTTATAGTCTCTAGGCACTTCAATTACAAGGTGTTTGGCTACGCGTTTAAGCTCTCTAATTAGTAGCCTTTCATGCTCCACATGTTCTAATACATGAGCTAGTATAATCAAGTCGAAACTATCATCAGGATAAGGAATAGTGTAACCATCAAAAACTTGTACCTCTTTTACGCTTTTTAATTTCCTTTCTTTAATTTTTTCAACACCGGAAGCTGCAATTTCTAGGGCGTAAATTTCTGGAGCAAAAGCATATTGATCTAAAAAATGCAGTATGCTACCATCGCCAGCACCCACTTCAAGTACTTTTTGAGGCTTCATGCTTTTGCAAACGTTGATGATGTTCTGTGCCTTATATTTAGCACCCAGCATGCGCCAAGCTACATCATTATCAGTGTAGAAATTTTGATAAGCTTTTTGGAAATCGGTGTTTAACATATTTGTAAATATAACAACTATCTCAAAATTGTGACGCTTCCGGTATCCCTAGTTTTTTGATTTGCAGATTAACCGTAGGGTTTTCACCGTAGGATGATTTAATTTGGTGATGTTAATAT
>CABHOW010000043.1 GCA_902168225.1 uncultured Flavihumibacter sp.
CCCTACTCCTGCTTCTTGCATGAGTTGTACGACTTTCTTTTTCGCTTTTTCGCTTACGTAAATGCTATTTTCTGTTGCTACCATAGTTGGAAATCTGGAATCTTCAATCTGAAAAGTGATTATTAGTGAATACGCTCTTCGAATACCAACTCCTCCAAGCCATTCTTTTTACGATAATCGTTGATGGCCGATTTGATGGCATCTTCTGCCAGTACAGAGCAGTGAATTTTTACCGGAGGAAGATTGAGTTCTTCCACTAAATCCATATTGTCGATGGCCACTGCCTGATCTACTGTTTTACCTTTTAGCCATTCTGTTGCTAATGATGAAGAAGCAATAGCAGAGCCGCATCCAAAGGTTTTGAATTTAGCATCGGTGATAATACCGGTAGCTTCATCTACTTCAATTTGTAAGCGCATTACATCGCCACACTCCGGTGCACCCACTAATCCGGTACCTACGTTTTTCTTAGATTTATCGAGCGTTCCTACATTCTTAGGATTGCTGTAATGATCGATAACTTTTTCTGAATATGCCATGATTTTATGAATTATGAGTTGAAAATTATGAATTGTGAATTAAGAGTTAAGAATTATGAATTAAGGGTATGAATTCTAAATTCATAATTCTAAATTCTTAATTACTAATGATGCGCCCATTCAATTTTATCCATATCCACTCCTTCTTTGAACATTTCCCAAAGCGGACTCATCTCTCTCAATTTCAATACTGTTTCACTTACCGCTTTTATGGTATAATCTATTTGTTCTTCGGTAGTAAATCTTCCTAATCCAAAACGTAGCGAAGAGTGTGCCAAATCATCTCCAAGTCCTAATGCTTTTAACACATAGCTTGGCTCTAAAGAGGCTGATGTACAGGCTGAGCCGGAAGATAGGGCGATATTTTTATTAAAGCCCATCATCAAGCCTTCTCCTTCTACATATTTGAAAGAAATATTCGTTACATGTGGTAATCGATGTTCTCTGCTGCCGTTTACATACGCTTCTTCCAATTGCAGTAAAGCGTTCTCCAGCTTATCTCTTAGCTTACTGATGCGTTCTGCATCTGCAGCCATTTCGAGCCTGCAAAGCTCGCAAGCCTTACCAAAGCCAACAATACCGGGTACGTTAAGCGTACCGCTACGCATACCACGTTCGTGACCTCCACCATCCATTTGTGCAGTAACTTTTACACGAGGATTTTTGCGACGAACATAAAGCGCACCAATACCTTTTGGACCATACATTTTATGACCGGTAAATGCCATTATGTCAATTCCATCTTTATTTACATCCACAGGAATTTTGCCTACTGCTTGTGTAGCATCACTAAAGAAAAGAATACCGTTTTTGCGAGCTATAGCACTAATCTCTTTGATCGGTTGTATTACACCAATTTCATTATTAGCGTACATGATGGCTATCAAAATGGTAGTTGGTTTAATAGCAGCTTCCAATTCCTTCAAATCAATCAAACCATCGGCTTTTACTTCTAAGTATGTTACTTCTCCACCCGATCTTTCTATATGCTTACAAGTATCTAATACCGCTTTATGTTCTGTGGTGCAGGTAATGATATGATTTCCTTTGCTGGCATACATTTCATATACCCCTTTAATACCGAGGTTATCACCTTCTGTGGCACCTGAGGTAAAAATAATTTCTTTGGGATCGGCACCGATTAGCTGAGCCACTTGTTCACGCGCATAATCAACCGCTTCTTCTGCTTCCCAGCCAAAAGGGTGGTTGCGACTGGCAGCGTTACCGAAATGTTCGGTAAAGTATGGGATCATAGCTTCAAGCACCCGCGGATCCATGGGGGTGGTAGCATTATTATCTAAATAAATCGGCAATTTCAACATATCTTTCTTCTTTAATCGATTAACGCAAAAGTAGCACAATAGGTTCTATATTTAACTTGTGTTTTAAACAGTAGGATTGTTTTTCCATAATTCGAAATTACATATAAATTTATTTTTTAATGTTGAAGGTAGAGCATATAGGTATTGCGGTAAAAGATTTGAGGATTTCTATCCCTTTATTCGAAAAACTATTGCATTCGGTTTGTTATAAAACCGAGGAAGTGGCATCGGAGAGTGTGAATACTGCTTTTTTAAAAACCGGAGATACCAAAATTGAATTAGTAGCCAGTACCGAGCCGGATGGCGTTATTGCTAAGTTTATTGATAAGAAAGGAGAAGGAATACATCATATTGCTTTTGAAGTAGCGGATATATATGCGGAGATGGAACGCTTAAAGGGGGAAGGTTTTGTGTTATTGCAGGAAGAACCTAAGCTGGGGGCTGATAATAAATTGGTGTGCTTTTTACATCCGAAGGGTACGAATGGGGTGTTGGTGGAGTTATGTCAGGAGAGACCGGGAGTCTGAGAGACGGGAAGTCGGTGAAGCGACTTTTCACTTGAAATAAAGCCCTATTATCGCCATCATAGTAATGATGAAAATACCCACTACCCAACGAAGGATGGCGGATACTGAAATAACGGAATATTATAAGCCCAGTTTCTCTACGGCAATTTGTGCAGCAACCTGACTGGCATCTTTTTTATTAGAGCCTCTTCCTTGAGCAAAAACTTCACCATCTAATACAGCATTCATAGTGAATATGCGTCGGTTTCCCTCCAGCTTTTCTTCTGCTAATTCAAAAGTGATGGTTTTGCCGTTTTTATTGGCCCATCCAATTAGTTTATTTTTTAAGTTGATATCTATCAACTCTAGATCTTCCACGAATAAATAGGGTATTACTATTTGTTTCAGTACCCAAGTTTGTGTTTTCGTATAACCCTTATCCAGGTACACAGCACCTACTAAAGCCTCGAGTGTATTTCCAAAAATCTGACTTCCTTTCAAGGCATTATCAAACTTATTATAAAAGGTAAGTTTACGTAATCCCATCTTCAAAGCAATATCATTCAATTGCTGTCGATTCACCATCTTACTCCGCATCTCCGTTAAAAAACCTTCTCCTTTATAGGGATAACGCTTGAATAAATAATCTGCAATTACTGCACTTAGTACAGCATCTCCTAAATATTCTAACCGTTCATTATTTTCATCAGGGGTTTCTTTAACCGATCTGTGACTAAGCGCATTACGATATAGCTGAATATTGCCGGGTACAATACCCAGCATATCCTGCAACTGCTTTTCAAAAGCAGTAAGCTCTTTTCGCTGAAACAGTCTTTTAAAAAATTGCACTATTATTATTGACCTTCGTATTTCTTAACGATCACGCATGCATTATGTCCGCCAAAACCAAACGTATTACTTAAAGCAGCACGTACGGTTCTGTGTTGGGCCTTATTGAATGTAAAATTCAATTTCGGATCCAATTCAGGATCATCTGTGAAGTGATTAATCGTGGGGGGAACGATATCATGTATCACACTTTGAATACAAGCAATAGCTTCGATCACACCTGCAGCACCGAGGCAATGACCAGTCATTGACTTGGTAGCACTGATATTTAAAGCATAGGCATGTGCACCAAATACTTCTGTAATAGCTTTTGCTTCTGCACCATCACCTAATGGTGTAGAAGTACCATGCGTATTCACATAATCTATTTCATAAGGTTGCATACCTGCATCTTGCAAAGCAGCGATCATTACATTACGCGCTCCTAATCCTTCAGGGTGTGGAGCGGTTAAATGATATGCATCGGCAGTAGCACCACCACCAGCTATTTCACAATATATTCTGGCACCGCGTTTAATAGCGTGCTCATATTCTTCTAATACAACAACCCCTGCGGCTTCACCCATTACAAAACCATCGCGATCTTTATCGTATGGTCTGCTTGCAGTAGCAGGGTCATCATTTCTTTCACTCATCGCTTTCATGGCATTGAAACCACCAATACCTGCCTCGCTAATAACGGCTTCAGAACCACCGCTTAATACTATATCTGCTTTACCTAAGCGAATAGTATCTGCAGCTGCTATCATACCGTTTGTACTGGATGCACAGGCACTTACAACAGCATAATTTGGACCGCGAAAACCATGACGCATAGATATTTGTCCGGCCGCGATATCCAATATCATTTTAGGGATGAAGAAAGGATTGAAACGAGGAGTTCCATCACCTTTAGCAAAGTTGATCACTTCTTCTTGGAAAGTAGTTAATCCGCCAATACCACTGGCGAAAATTACACCTACCCGATCGATATTCAGCTTCTCTTTATCGAGCCCGGCATCGGCAACAGCCATATCACTGGCTACAATTGCTAGCTGTGCAAAACGATCGAGCTTACGCGCTTCTTTTTTTTCCATGAATTGCGTAGGATCAAAACCCTTCACTTCACAGGCAAAGCGCGTTTTAAATTTACTGGCATCAAACAATGTAATAGGGGCAGCACCTGAAACACCCGCCACGAGGTTATTCCAATAATCTTGCAAATTATTTCCCAGTGGAGTAAGTGTTCCAATACCTGTTACAACTACACGTTTTAATTGAGGCATATCAACCGTTTTAAGAGATAATCCGCCTTTCGAGGCGTTGGCGCCGCAAGAAGGCGGATTATATATTATTTCCTACGAATGCTATTACTTAGCGTGCTCTTCCAAATAGGCTACAGCCTGACCAACAGTGGTGATGGTTTCAGCCTGCTCATCAGGGATTGAAATGTTGAATTCTTTTTCGAATTCCATGATTAATTCAACGGTATCCAAAGAATCGGCACCGAGGTCGTTGGTAAAAGAAGCTTCGTTTGTAACTTCTGCTTCATCCACTCCTAATTTATCAACGATAATTTTCTTTACTCTTGTAGCGATGTCTGACATTGTAAAAGTTTTTTGTTACAGGCGCAAAAATATACATTTTACCATATAAGCAATGTTTTCCGTGTTATTTGTTTCCACAAGTATTCAGGTTAAATTGATTATTTTCTCAAAATCGTAGCTATATTTAAGGATAACAAGGCCATGGCACTTAAAATAATCGTATACGGAAGTAAGGAATACGAACAGATGGTAGCTTTACGTTACCAGATTTTACGTAAACCTTTGGGGCTTGAATTTTCTCCCGAAGAGCTGGAAAAGGAGAAAAATAACCTTCTTTTTGGCTTTTTTGAAGAAGATTCGCTAGAAGGGTGCTGCATGTTGGTAGAAACAGCCAAAGGTACCGTTAGGCTCAGACAAATGGCAGTAGTATCCGGATTACAGGGTAAAGGTATTGGCCGAGCACTTGTAATATTTGCCGAAAATGTGGCCCGCGACCGCCGATTTAAAAAAATAATTATGCATGCCCGCAAAGCGGCGATTCCCTTTTTTGAAAAACTGGGCTACCATACCAGTGGCGATGAATTTATAGAACTCACGATCCCACATGTTGTGATGGAGAAGGAGCTTTGAATTAGGAATGAAGAATTATGAATGAGGAATTAGGTTGTTATGATCATTTCTTAATTCTAAATTCTTAATTCCTAATTCTTAATTCTCAAAAACCCTCTTAACTCATGCTGTAATTCAGGTTCCATGCCTTGTTTAGGTAACAAGAAAAAAGACTTGGAATCGAAATACAAATGAAAGAAATGCGGACTCTCAAAAAAATTGGAAAACTGCTTCCAATTCCAATGCACTTCTCCCCGCTCATTCTCTAATACCATTCCGTTGTCATTCACATGTACCTTAAAATGATCTTTGAAAGTAGCTGATCTTTTATAGATACTATTCGGCAAGAAATACCAAAAAGCTGCCATCAATCCCAACCATATCAACGATCCTAATAAAAATGGCTCCGGACGTATCTTTTTGGTATAAAACAAAAAAGCCGCAGCAATGGCAAAAACATTTACCAATATCATTAACACACGTATCTCCTTTCGCTGCACAAAATGATACCTAAGTGCTTGTATTACTTTCTTTTTATCATACTCAAAAGCAAATTGCATGAGGCAAAAATAATACTTCAACGCCACCTTTCTCCGCAAACGTTTTAGAATAATAAAGACCCTACAATTCTTCACACAATCAAAATCATTCTCTATTTTTAAAAACTAACGAAAAAGCTATGCATATACCTAAGCCTAGACTCTCCTTCATGCAAATCATCAACATGAATGTAGGCTTCTTCGGAATTCAATACAGCTTTGGCTTACAACAAAGTGCCGTAAACCCTATTTACGATTTTTTGGGCGCCAAACCCGATGAAATTCCTTTACTTAACTTGGCCGGTCCGATGACGGGCCTATTAATACAGCCCATTATCGGGGTATTGAGTGATCGCACCTGGCACCCGCGCTTTGGTAGAAGAAAACCCTATTTTTTCATGGGTGCATTATTTTGTAGTCTATGCTTATTTGCCTACCCCTTTAGCAGTAGCTTATGGATGGCAGCCGGTTTATTATGGGTACTCGATGCTGCCAATAATACGGCTATGGAACCCTATCGCGCTTTTATTGCCGATAAATTACCCCCCTCTCAACATGCTACCGGTTTTCTTACGCAAAGTTTTTTTACAGGGCTAGGTATTACGCTCGCTAATATCTCTTTATTTATTTTTCAAAAAATTACTTTCTTAAAACAAATGCATGGAGCCATTCCTTATTGGGTTTTTGGCTCTTTCTTTTTAGGATCGATCTGCTCCATAAGCTCGGTGGTATGGTCTATTTCAAAAACACCCGAAATACCCCCTACAGATGAAGAATTAGCCGCTTTGCGCGCCTCTAAAAAAGGCATACTTCAACCCTTTATTGAGATTATTCACGCCATAAGCGATATGCCGAAAGTAATGTGGCAATTAGCATTGGTATATTTATTTCAATGGTATGCCCTCTTTTGTTATTGGCAGAATGCATCTAAAAGCATCGCCCTATCCGTTTGGAAAACATCTCCTTCGGCCAATAAAAATTTATATGAGGAAGCCGTTGGTTGGGCCGGACTTGTTAACGGATGGTACAATGTGGTTACTTTTTTATCGGCTTTCGGATTGGTTGCTATGACAAAAAAATTCTCTCCAAAAAAAGTACATGTTACTTGTTTACTTTTAGCAGGCTTGGCATTACTTGCTTTTCCACACATTGAAAATAAATACCTGCTCTTTGCTCCCATGACGGGCTTTGGCATTGCCTGGGCCAGTATGATGGGTGTACCTTATTTGATGGTAGTGAACGATATTCCAAAAGAAAGATATGGTGTATATATGGGTATCATTAATATGATGATCGTTATTCCTATGATTTTACAAACCACCACTTTTGGTTATGTACTCGAACATTTTTTGAATAATGATTCGGGCAAAGCCATTGCTTTTGCGGGCGTACTGTTGTTATTGGCTTGCGGAGCAACATTGTTTATAAAAGATAACAAAATTTCGGAGGATGAATTGATATTACAAACAGGCGGCCACTAACTCCTTTGCGACTTAGTGTCTTTGCGTTAAATCTAATCGCTAAGGCGCGAAGACGCAAAGACAAAATGTTGGCATCGGACCATTGACTATTGACTAATGACTAATGACCATTAACTAATGACTAAAAAATGAAAATACTCTGTATAGGCGAAGCATTAATAGATATGATTTGTACCGATAAGGGCAAATCTCTCTCTGCCGGTAATAATTTTTTAAAAAAGCCCGGAGGTGCGCCCACCAATGTTGCTGCAGCCATTGCTGCACTTGGTGGTGAGGTAGAACTAGCAGCCAAAGTAGGGAATGACCCTTTTGGTAAACAACTTATTGAAGTGATGGAATCTTTTGGCGTTGGCACTAAAGTAATGCTTACCGATGATAACCACTTCACCACTTTCGCTTATGTATCTCTGATGGAAAATGGGGAAAGAGATTTTGTATTTAACAGAGGAGCAGACGGACAATTAAGTGTTGAAGATATCAATGCTATTGACCTAACAGGTATCGGCATTATTCATTTCGGATCGGCCACCGGTTTTTTACCCGGCCCTTTACAAGCGGCTTATTTGCACTTGTTACAAAAAGCTATTGATAAGAATATTTTTATCAGCTTCGATCCTAATTATCGTCATCTTTTATTTCAACATAATATCCAAACCTTTATTGAGCAATCGTGGCATTTTTTGCAACATGCTAATTTTTTTAAAGTAAGTGATGAAGAAGCTATGTTGCTTACACAAACAAATAGTTTGGATGCCGCAACAGATCAATTATTACAACGTACAAACGGTGTATTTACAATTACCCTCGGAAAAGATGGTACACTCTTGGGCTTAAACGGAAAAAAATATATTATCGAAAGTATACCCATTAAACCTGTAGATACCACTGGCGCAGGAGACGCTTTTGTGGGTGCTGTGCTGTATCAACTTCGTAATCATACTAAACAAGCCATCCTGAATATCGATTATGCAGGCTGGGAAACCGTAATCCGAAATGGTAATAAAGCAGGGGCACGCACTTGTGAGTACCTTGGTGCCATGGAGGCTTTTAAACATTTAACGAATCAAATATTTCAATAAAACAGATCGTGTATCAATATACCTTACATCAAAGAGTTACAAAAGCTTGTGCAGCTGAAAAAGTAAATGTTTCCGGCACCGACAGGCATTTTTTTGTTCGTTTAATTGCGAATGCCATCACCTTATATGATCTATATACCAGTATTTATGGTAATCATGAAGCTTCAGAAAAAGGGTTTGATGAATTATTAAAAAATATTATCACTACACATAAAGAAAGATCTGCAACGCTGATTGCAAAAGATATTGCGAAAGAAGAAGAAGGCAGTTGGTTTTGCAGTAATCAGATAGCGGGAATGAGTTTGTATGTAGATCGTTTTGCAGGTAATTTAGCAAACCTGCCAAGCAAGTTTCCTTACTTAAAAAATTTAGGCGTCAATTTCTTACACTTGATGCCTGTATTTGAAAGCCCCGCAGGTGAAAGTGATGGTGGCTATGCTGTTTCGAATTTCAGAAAAGTAGATAAAAGATTTGGCACGAATAAAGATCTGGAACAGGTAATTACAAAAATGCAAGCAGAAAAAATGTATTTAATGCTTGATATTGTACTCAACCATACCTCGCATAAACATGAGTGGGCCATGCTCGCTAAATCGGGTGATAAAAAATACCAAGGTTATTTTTATTGTTACGACGATCGATCAATACCCGACCAGTTTGAACAAACCATGCCTGAAATTTTTCCGGAAGCAGCACCGGGAAGTTTTACATATGTGCCCGAATGTAAAAAATGGGTAATGACCGTATTTCACAATTATCAATGGGATTTGAATTATACCAACCCCGCTGTGTTTAACGACATGTTGAGTAATATTTTTTATTACGCCAATTTAGGTATTGATATTTTACGCATAGATGCCCCTGCCTTTATTTGGAAACAATTGGGTACTACTTGTCAGAATCTGCCGCAAGCCCACATACTATTGCGTTTGATCAAACAGGCAGTGCATATTGCAACACCCGGTATGGCTTTATTGGGTGAAGCGATTGTGGCCCCTAGTGAGATCATGAAATATTTTGGTACGGATAATTTTACCGCAAAAGAATGCGATGTAGCCTATAATGCCACACAAATGGCGTTACAGTGGGATGCATTGGCAACCGGTGATACAAGAGTAATGTTAGCAGCACAAGGGGAGTTATTACAAAAACCATTAGGTACTACTTGGATTACTTATACGCGTTGCCACGACGATATTGGCTTAGGCTATGACGATGCAATGATTGCCGCAGCAGGATATAATGCATATGAACATCGAAAATTTTTAAAAGAATTCTATTCAGGTGTAACTGCTTATTCCTATGCAAGAGGCGCCCTATTTTCTGTGAACCCTAAAACACAAGATGCCAGAATAAGTGGTTCTTTAGCTTCCCTATGCGGTTTAGAAAAAGGGATCGTAGAAAATGATCAAGATGCTATTCAACTGGCTATTCTAAGAATATTACTGATGCAAGCCCAAAGTATTCTTATTGGTGGCATACCTATGCTTTTTTATGGTGATGAAGCAGGTTATACCAACGATTACAGCTATTTAGAAGATGAAGGAAAAAGTTATGATAATCGTTGGATGCACAGGCCTATTATAGATTGGGAGAAGAATAAAAAAACGGAAGACGAAAAAACAATAGAGGGGCAAATTTTCACGGCAACCAAAAAACTACTGGCTATTCGCAAGAAGCTTACTGTGTTGGCAGATAAAAAAAATATTACTTGGCTTAGCCCTCATAATATTCATATTGCCGGCTTTTTACGTGCTTATGGTAAAGAAAGGATCTATTGCTTATTTAATTACAGTAATAAAGCTGCTTATTTAACCTGGTATGCTTTTAAAGAACACGGACTCAAACCCACTAATCTTTTTGACCATTATACCGGTAAAAAATATAAAATAGGACCCGATCATGAATATCTCGTTCTCGGGCCCTATCAGTTTATGATTTTAGAAATGAAACCCTAAACTAAGTGTAAAGTTTCTTCCGTCTGAAGGCCAGATACCCGGACCGGGATACAACAGTGGCCTTTTGGTAAAATATTGAAGATTCCCAATATTATTCAAATTGAATTTTATGTCTGCCCTCTTGCTAAAATTGTATCCAGCTCCCATATCCCAGAGTGCGTATGCGGGAACCTTTCCTACCGCGCCCGTTCCGGGCGCTGGATCTTTTGTATTTAATGCATCAGCATAATTTTCTGCCACATAACTATAATTTACTGAAATGAAATAGCCTGCAGTCTTGAAACTGATGCCATTTCTGGTAGTAAAATCCGGAGCTGATTCTACTTTATTTCCTTGAATACTTACATTGGTATTTCCTTTTTTGGCAGATCCTTCCGTATAGATTGCGTTCATCCATGAATTGGAGCTGAATATATGGATTCTTGTTTTTTTAGTAAGCCAAAACTCTTTCTGAATAAACATTTCCAACCCGGTTGCTAATGAGTTACCGGTGTTGGTTCGGTAAGTATATATGTCGTTTGTTACAACATCTGTTTGATAAAGCGTACCAAACCGATTTTTGATTCGTAAAGCAAAAACGTTGATATCCCAGTTCCATCCACCTAGATTTCCTCGGATACCTGTTTCCGCATTATACCCACTTTCGTCTTTAATAGCCGGATCCACCCTTTCGTAAACAGAAGCAGGAATCAGATCCTTAAAAATCATTGGGCGATAGGAACTAGATATACCGCCATACCATTGTATCTGATTACTGATTTTATACTCCCACCCGGCTCCCCATAAAAGAAACTGATGGCTGATATTTACCGGAATCTGGTTTTGTGGATAATAAACAATATTACCGCTCAGCTTAGTAAGCCCTGATTCCAATCGTACGCCGCCTGTAATCGTTAATCTTTTATTCCATTCCAATTTATACTCCGAGAACAAAGCCAGATTTTCTGTATGAAAATAAAGATCCCTTCCCCACACGGGATTTACCAATGTAAGATTATAATCACTACCGCTGGTGCCCTGCCCCAATTGTTTTCGGTTTAGCTCATTATGCATATACTGTATACCCATACTTAGCTGCTGGAATTTACTCAACCAATGGAATTTTTTGGAACCTCGCCACTCTGCAGTATAACTATTAAAAAAATCTATGTCTACCTGCCGATTATTATATGTTCCTATAGCAGTATTGATTGTGTCTTTGATATTCGCTGTTTTATCAAACTGTACACTATTTCGGCTACCGAGCACTGCGGATACTGATAAGGAAAAAGCAGTATTCTTATCGGGGTTCCAAAAGATTTGTACTGAAGGAATATTGATTATAGGACTGTAATAATTACGGGTACGAGTAGCCTGTCTTGGATTTGCCGCGAACTGGCTATCATTCAACGGACCGGGAGAACGAAACTGATAATCGTTTCTAGACCATTCCATCCTGATTCTCCATTTTTCAGAAGGTGTATATTGAAGCATCAAGCTTTCTGCATCTCCTGAGCTTGATTCCGCATCTCTATACCCTGCTCTTTCGCGTACATGCATATAGCCGGAATAGATCCATTTTTTCCACCTGCCGGATATGCTGTAAAACGCACTACGCATCTGGTAAGAACCGACACTATGTATAAGGTCGGTATTTATTTTTTTACTACTATCCGGTTGCTTACTGATAAAGTTGATCATGCCCCCAAACTGAGCACCATATTGTAATGATCCGGTACCTCGCACAATTTCAATACGCTCAATACTTTCTAATGGCATACTAAAATGACTAGCCGGATATGCATACATATCCGAGTTTGTAATGATACCATCTTTACGCATATTGAATTCCCAAGAACGGTGCGGATCAAGACCCCTTGCGCCAATATTAATCTGATTTCCCGCCCCATCCATATCGTAAACAAAAATGCCCGGCACAGTAGCAAAAATCTGTCTTGCATTTTTGCCGGCTATATCAGCTGTATTACCTGAGAGTTTAATCTGTTCTGTTTTTTTACCACTGAACATATAGTTATCGAAAGGCTCATTCACCCAAGATCTCGCCTGCTGTGATGATATCACCTTTACACTGTCTAACCAACGTACTAATATAGTATCTGATTTGTTCAATTTCTGTGCATTAGCCACAGATATTGTACTGCATATTCCAATAATAAATACATGTAGTATTCTCATAAAAGACAATTAATTAATTAGCACCATCTGTTTTTCCTCTTGCTACAGCAAAGTCGCCGACTTTTTTGCCTTGTGTAAGCCCAACTTCACAATCGCTGCGGTAATGAAGAGCGCCATATATACGGGATATAGAAGCTTGCTTCGCCATTTCATTATAATCGTTAGCTTTTGTGGGGTTGATATAGCTCAACACAGTTGCTGCTGCCCCGCTAAATGTAGAATGACCGGAAATATAGGCCGGAAAATTAGGAACACCTGTATTGGTTTTAATAGAAGGATCCATTTGTGAAGGTCTGGGATTAAAATATGCGTATTTGGTATCCCAGCAAGTGATCCCTGCATCCATTAAAGACATATTCAACAAAGCCAGGTTTCGTGCCCATCTAACCTCACTGAAATTGAGCCCTGTAAAATCATCTGCTGCGATAGCATTCCAATGTCCGGGAGGGGTATAGGTTCCCACACCATCTGCCCAAAATGCAACAATAGCTTTTTGATCTCTTGTACAATTATCTGCAAAACTTTTAACCTCCGCTAATTCCTTTTTGAATTGGTCTGAATTGACAGAAGGCGGTGCAGGCGGACGAATTGCAATAGTAGTTAAGGAATCGAAGAGGAATGGACGAACGCGACTAAAAAAAGGCAACATAGGCGGGCGTCTTGGATTTTCCAAACTTATCCATGGTGTTTCACCTGTTGCCGCAGTTGTAGATTCTAAAGCTGCCCATTGTGCAGGTGTACCCACTGCCTTACCCATATTATCATTGGCTGCACGTGCAATTACTTTTGTGGCAACTGCTCTTCCTAAACTTTCGCCTGCATCCATATCGCTTCTCGTATTCATGCCTGCGATAATGCGATATAATTTATGCTCATCTGCTTTCTGCTGAATATAGGCAACATCTGCAGGAAATAACAGCTTCAACATTTCAACCGTAACGGCATACACCGTTGCATCTTCACTGGGGTAAGCTGCTAAATCACTAGTTGGTACTAATGGTTTAATAGCAGCATCTACTTTATAGGGTGCAACTCTGCTATATTGGCGTTTATAAAAATAAGCAGCCACTAAAGCATCATATTGTGCCACCGATACATAAGCGTATGCACGTGCTGCATAAGGCGGATTGGCAAAAGGGAATTGCGGATAACTGAAGGGATTGGCAGCAGTGGGTATGGGGTAAGTACCATCATCGTTTTGATAAGGTGGCAGGTTGTGCTTCGCCACTAATTCTCTCATTATTTCATTCCACCGTAGCACGGCACCCGCACTCCAATAATTGATGATCGCTTGTTGTGCCGGTGTTATATTTTGTTGATAGCCTTTGATCTCATTAAGTTCTCGCAGGTAAGCTGGATTAGTGGTAGGCATGGGTGCTGCTAAAGGAAACTCATTAGGTGCTGTAAGTAATACCGGTTTCCAATCGCCTGCATTCAAATCTATATTGGTAGGATTTAGAGAGGTATATGCTTTACTACGATCATCTAAGCTTTGTTTACAACTACTCAAGAAGAGTATCGAAATAGTAAAAGTAGTTATATAGTTATTTATAATTTTCATGATTGTTATTTTTTATCGGTTGTTTCACTTTTCTTCTTGTTAAAATCGATAATATAAAATACGCCGGCACTTATACTTGTTGTTTGCCCCACATTCCTACCTGCTACCGTAAACATGGCATTTGCAATGATGGAGAGTTGTTCTATTTTAGGTACGGTATATTTTATGTTTGCACCAATACGTTTAGCATTCATTTGATTACTGGGGAAAGGCATGTTATTACGCGTAATATCAAAACCGCCATTTGTTTGCCAGATATCAGCAACACCCTCAGCAATTAATCTTGAACTTCTATACCCCGCGCGAATGTTGTAGTTAACAGTATTAGGCATCCACACTTTATTGGTATAATGCATTTCTGTTGTATAGTAAGCCGTTCTATCGATCGTAACATTACTTCTTAAAGCATAAGCTGCCGAAGCCGTTACAAATAAGTTTTTTACCTGATAATCTACCATTAATCTACCCGTAGCATTGGTACTCCTAAGCCCGATTGAAAGTGGCAAAAAATCGGCAACATAATTTGATGCCGGTGCTGAAAAACCTCCCAAAGCATACAGTGAGAAAGTGCCTTTCCATAATTTTTTCTCTATGGGCAACCATTTTACCATTAAGGAAAAATCTTGAATCCCTTTTTGTCCGGCTAATGTACCTGCAGAAGCTTTGGTAGTTATATAAGGTAATGAAAATAAAATATTTAAATTATCCTTTAGCCCGTAATTACCCATGATACCGATCATTTGGCTACTTACCGTTCCTAAGTTTTGGTTATTTCTGTGAAGTGTACCTTCCCAATAATAATCCCATTTGCTGCTGGTGTACATTAAACCTCCGCAGAAATTATTTTTAGTCATCATGATCGCATCAACATCTGTTTGGGCAGAAGAGGGTAGCATGCGTAAGCATATAGAAAGGCATAAGAATGCCTTTAAGCAATAATGTTTCATTAGTTAGTTATTATTTCTTCATTTTCAAACGGTCTACTATAAGTGTTCCCACTTTTCGACCAATCTCTGTGCTAACAATGCAGGAGTTGTGAAAATGTAAGCCGCCATAAAACCTGGCCCAGTTATTTTCTTCAGCAGCATGCCTAAAAGAACGGAAAGATCTATTAGCTATACCAAATTCTTTTTCGGTAGAATCGGTATAACTAAAATTATCTCCAAAAACACTTGTAAGTGCTTCTGCGGCAGCGGAAGAAATGGTTGAATGTCCGCATGTATATTCAGGGAAGGCCGGTGTTTGTAAATAAGGCCTCCAATTGATATCTATATACTTGTTGATCACTGTTTCCGGGCGGGCTGTATTGTACTTATACTTTACATACCAGCATTGAATAAACCCATCGAATAAAGCAATGGCTGTTTTAGCTACTGCATATACGGTGGTATTGTAATCGGCTTTTGCTTTTTGGGCGGCAATACCCACCACACTCATCCAATGACCGGGTGGTGAGAATTTTTTACTACCATACATTACATGGCCGGTTACATTCATTTTGAAAGGGTTATCGTCCCAAAACTCAGCCATATGGCGTTGATCGGGTGTGAGGCTATCAACTGCATTTTTTATGGCAGCAACCTCTTGATAATACTTACTTTTTTTATCTGTGATGTTAAAAGCTGGTGGTGGTGCAGGTTGATAAATACCGGCACTATCAATAACCATCGGCCTTATCTCTTTCCAATGTGGTTCTGCAGCAGGGGCATATAATGGTGGGGTAGGAACCCATCGTCCGGGTACATCCATTACATTATATCTTTCTGCGGTACGTGTTTGTAAATAATTATCTTTTTTACTCCAGCGAATAATTTGCATACTGATACTATCTGCAAAAGCAATGGTATTTTTTTCAATACCGGTCGGAAGTCCTTTATCTCTTGCAACTTGCAGTATACTGTCTTTGTACAGTTTCATACTCCCTTCCGGAAAAGTAACAGCTTCTCCTACTTTTATATATGCCAAGAGTGCTGCCAATGCAATATCTGTTTCGGCTGTAACAGGTAAACTATTAATTTTTTGTAGCCCATGGAGCTGCCCGGCTAAAGATTCGTATTGTTCGGGATAGCCTGCTGCTACAACTTCGTAAGCTGCAATGGCTGCATAGGCATAATTCCGCGATGCTACCATTGGTGGAAAGTTATTCCCCATTACAACCGTATTCAATTCATGAACCGTTGCACTAAATAAAGAAGGATTATGCAGATAATTTTTATACTCGTTACTGTTTTTGCAAGCGTAAATACTCACAATTAAAACAGTCCCTAACAAGAACTTTTTCATGTATGTAAAGAAAATAAGAGATGATGATTAATGCTTAATGTACCAGCATTAAACCTGTGGCGGACGCTCTAATAATTTGCGATGGTCTTCACCCAAAAATTGATTATTGCTCACATACCAAATATGCTCCTGTACATCACGCCTAAACTGCCAAGAAAAAGCATGATCGTTGGTGAAATCTGATAAGGAGAGTTTTGTTATAGGTGGGTGAGAACTGTTTGTTTTTTTAGCACTGCTATTATTAGCCGTAAAGTCATTCGCTAAGCGAAAGAATTCATCACGAGCATTACGAATATTGGTTTTCGCAATGTTGGGGGTATAGTATAATTCTAAATAATCCTGATAAAAACGGCGCTTCACATAGTTATAAGTAATACCATTCACCTCTATGCTACCGCTAACGGTTTCAAATTCTTTGCTACTGGTACCATATGGTAAACTCATTGGTATTTTAACGTAGAGTAAATTAGATTCTTCATATTGATTATCGTATAAGGCATCCTGCATAGCTGTCTCAGCCCTTTGCTCTAAGTAGCCCGTAAGCACCCGATACCCTCCCCATGTAAAGAGAAGAACGGCAAGCATCAATATGGTAATCACCCTTTTCAACACTACTAAAATAGGATTTTTTATTTAACTACAAATGTTTTGTTCTCTATACCTATACCGGTTAGGGTTAACTTTTTCCAATGTTTGGGTAAAGCAGATTTTACTTGGGTAATACCCGTAGGAGTAATTTCCAGGCCACCAAATCCCATCAACAGGCTTTGTAAAATACCCCCCGCCCCCGTAGCAAAATAAGGATTGGTTCCCCCCTTTGTTTCGGCTATAACACGCAAGGGTGGATTCAAATTAGGAACATACGCATCCTGAAAGAAATGGAATGCCTTGTCGCCATCCCCTATTCTCGCATACAATAAAGCAAAGATGGCCTGCGTCATTGCAGGTGTACCCTCTGTTGGTACGCGGGTTTCGTAATATTCAAGGTCTTTTTTTATTTGCTTTGGATCACTCACTTCTTTGAGTGGATACGCCAACAAATTAACATCACCCTGTTTGATGCCTTCTCCATTATATGTGGCATGCTCTCTTGTTACCCCATTATCTAACTTAAGAATGGGAATATTCTGTGCCACTACTTTCCAATCGGCATTAGGCTTAACACCCAATAACCCGGCCGCATCAGTTGCATAATTCAATACCGCTTTAGCAGCGGCATTTGTCCAGGCGTTATTATCTACATTCTCGGCCCATTCATCGGCAGCTACTACATTCTTTATATCATATTGGCCCGGCCCATTTCTTTCTACACGACTTGCCCAAAAATCCGCGGTTGCTGAAAGTATCGGAAAGCCTTTCTCACGCAACCATTGTTTGTCCTGTGTAACTGCATAATAGTTCCATGCGGCTATGGCCACATCGGCTGTAATATGATGTTCAAATGGACCGCTCAATGCCCAAACAGGTGTTTCTTCTACACCAGTCTCAGCACTCTCCCATGGAAACATAGCGCCTTTGTAGCCCTTGGCAAATGCATTTTGCCGGGCTGCTTCCAATCTTTGAAAGCGGTATTCGATCATGCTTTTCGCCAGTTCAGGGTGCAGCATCAGCAACGCCGGGTACATCCACAGTTCAGCATCCCAAAACACATGACCGTTATATCCAAGCCCGCTTAAACCCATTGGCGACGGCGACAAAGCCGTTCCCTCCCTTACAAAGGAATAGAGATGGTACATCATGCTGTGTACATCCTGTTGCGCCTGAGCATCGCCATCTATTATAATATCACTTCTCCAAAGACTGTCCCAGGCCTGTTGATGAAATTTCAAAAGGCGGTCGCGTCCTTCCAGCCTGGCAAAGATCGTCAGTCGTTCAGCCTCGTTCAATGGATCGTTATGATGGGCTGAGGTAATGGAAGTTCCTGCAATGGAAAAACTATACCGTTCTCCTTCTTTTATCCTCCTGGTGAATTTCATCAGGTGCATATTATTGTCCCACATTTCATGGATCACCTTTGGTTCCTGTCCATGCGGTTCACCAAATAAAAAAGTATTGGATGCGCACATAAGCAATTTCCCTGTAGGCGATCTTGCAGCAGAGGTAAGCAAACCAAGCACTACATGCGGTCTGTCGATCTCGTTATAATAATTCTGAACATCTTTCAATGCATCCGGCGCTTCCATTACACTGGCGCCGGTAATAGAAATATCTTTTTGGGCTAATATGCTTACATTCATTAAAACAGTGAAGGGCAATTGACGTAATGAGCAATAAGTATAGCTTATCACAGCTTTATCGCCATACTCAAATGACGCGGTAAAGGTTGCATGCCGCATATCGAGCTCCTGTTTAAAACCGGTAATACTACGCGCATCAATACGTCGCCCATCAATATCAAGATACATGTTAAGCAAATTGAAACTGCGTAGAAAATTACTTACCCGCCCGCGGCCATATAGATCGTAGGCGCCGGCCAGTACCACCTCTTTTACTTTAAATGGTTCCGGCGACGACACTATACCGATCATTCCATTTGCAACAGTAATACCATAATAGTTTGTGGCATCAATTTGAGCAGCAGTGAGCTTCCAGGGGTCCTGTGAAAATGAGCATTCACCTATAAGCAATAGAGTATAAATAACAATGAAGGCTTGTTTCATAATGGCAATAGCTTTTATAGATTCATTGATAGGGCAACTATAAAGTTAAGAAACCGCCCGAAAAGCCACAAACCACAATTGCAGGCTCAGGACCTAAGGCTTGCATCTTATAATCACTCACCAGCCACCGGAGAATACTTGCTTTGTTGCAAAAACTGCATTGGTAAAGTAAGCTCAATCATATCAATAATAGCCTGGCGTTTATCTGTAGCCTGCTCATAGTAAGCTTTTGCAATGCGGTAGCCCATATAATAACCCAAATCGCCGGGCCGGTCTTTGGCGCTTTGCCCATTGTACAACCATTTGCTCATATCTGAACTGCACAAATTTGCCTTCAATTCATCCCACAGCGCTTTCTCATGTTTATCGCCATATTCATGCGCTGTTCCATTTATTTGTTTACCGGCAACCATTTCACCTACAAAATCACAAATGCCTTCTTTAAGCACCTGCCATAATAACGGGCACTTTGCAACGGTATCTGAAATATTCTTTTGTTGGGTATGCACACATTCATGCGCTACTATATTACGGATCTTTTGTACCAGATCGTCATCACCTGAAAGCATTCCGGCCCTTTTGTTTTCCTTACGCGCAATAAACTCCGACACATCTACTTTTTTTGATGAAGCCATGATCTCAGTACCAATCAGCACAAACTTATCAGATACCGTACCACCGGTATTAAGAATACCTATTGCAAAACAAACCTTAAAGGGTTTGAAGTTGGCATACAATGACTGGAATTTCACAAACAACTCCTGAATAACCTTCTCAGAGTTCTTCAATTCCAATGTATTCTTTCTGACAGATGCATAGAATTTCGGATACCGGGCTAGTAATTGCAGCTGTGCTTCGGCAGTAAGATCGCGGGCGGCAATAAAATCTATCAGACCATCGGTAGCGCGATCGAAATAAAGTTTTTGAATAGCCGATAGGCTATCGGTATGCGTTTTACAATTACTCAACGCATCCACTGCCTGCCAGAAATGATCTATATCTGCGGTAAGTACGGTTTTGGCGTTTTCAGCCATCAACTCCTTTTTTATCTTTTGCCTTTCTGCTAATTCAGCC
>CABHOW010000044.1 GCA_902168225.1 uncultured Flavihumibacter sp.
GCTTTCATCATTTGCGCCAACTTGTTCTGCTTATCGGTAAATATTTCTGATTTTGTAAGTCCCATATCTATCGCAATATTACGATTATTCTGGAACAACCAAAATATTTTTTAAAAAGGCCCCCGTGTGGGAGCCTTTTATTGGTTATAACTAATTAACCTTTATCGCATTTGCTTTTGTCGCAGCATGGCGGACAAGGTTGTGGGCAAGGCTTGGGACACTTCTTTTCTGTTTTGGTCTTGCCACCTTTAGATTTATCTTTTCCACCACCAGTTGCAAATGCTACAGAGCTGCTTAATAGCATAGCAGTAGCAGCCAATAGAAATAACTTTTTCATATTGAATAATTGAAATGAAATAATTGATTTATTAATTGCCGGTATGTATCAACCGGCGTTTGGTGGCTTCCAGGTGGAAGAATAATACGGAGAAATGTAAGACGATGAGAAATAAGGATATTTTCGTTCAACGAGGTCTATTGTTTTGCCGGGCATGGAAACATTGCTCAATGTTGCTAAATAAAAAAGCGGACAGTTAGTTGTACAACCAGCGGTATTACATTCGTTGGGAGCCGGTACTTTTTTACAAGGTGTATTGGCCATTTTTCGGCATCCTCCGCGTTCAGCCTTTCGGCTACAACTACTTTCTACCTTTGAGGAAGGTTTGCAATATATAGGTAGAGCCGTCAGCTCAAGCATGTATATTATAAGGCCAAAGGCTAATATGTAATATTTAAATTTCAATGGTAATACCAATATAATAGCTAATTTACAAATTAGCTGCTATTTAAAAGTGTACAATTAATGAATGGTTCAAAAGTTCTAACATGTTCATAGGGTAGGAATTTTAGAGGTGATCAAATTATTGCTCAATGAATGTGCCATGCCAATAATTTCTGCCATTGTGCATACCCGTGATTGATAGCTTTTGATTGAAGCGGGAGAAATCGAAAAAATGCGTGGGAAATAAATTTTGTTAATTACTGGTGCCTTTGTTGACTCGGCTGTCATTTCGCCCTGAAATTGGCTGTCAGCGATGCTTGTCATTCTGCTTGTCGTTTGCTTGTCAAAAAATGTGGTAGAAAAGGATCAGGTTGAAAAGTTGGGGGAATAATATTCGACCAATAGTTGCAAGTTGTTTGATTCCCTGTGTCTCGTCCTGGAATCCCGAGGAAATAAAAAGCGAGGCACAAAGCGCCGGCGTTATTTTGTTTTGACGATCCCCGGAGGCAATCCGCTTTTTAAAGCATTGCTGCCGCCCGGATGAAGAATGGATGCCGTATAGACTCGCTACAGACTCGCCCTACACTCAGTATAGGTTAAGCATAGAACAGCCGTACCATAGCCATACCATCAGTATAGATTAAGCATAGATCAGCCGTACCATACCCGTACTACAGCCGTACTTACTCCGATGTTGAAAGAATCAATAAGTTATGGTTTCTTTTTAAAGCGGGTTATCTGTTGTTGATTGGCTAAAAAATTGATGCATCCGAAGCTGTACACCATGCCTGGGGTTGCACCGGGACTGCCTTTACCTCATACTATTCAGTGCAACTCCAGGTATTGTGGAGTGCAGTAAGAATGGAGATAATACTATGTTTTATTTATAATTTTTCCCGGGAGGGGTATCAATTAATAACTAACAGCTGACATCGTTGGCCTGCGGCTATATCAAAGCAATACACGTTGTACTTTAATCCCCCAACTTTTCAACATGATCCAATGAAGCCGTTTCGCTAATATACAGTCTGGGCGCGGGTTCCAGGCTAAAAAAGAAACAGGACAAGAGGAAAAATTCCGTCTTGTCCTGCCTGGTGACCCTGTCAGGATTCAAACCTGAAACCTTTTGATCCGTAGTCAAATGCTCTATTCAATTGAGCTACAGGGCCTTTTTTCCTTTTTCGAGCGATTGTTTCTCACTTATTCCCCCGAATGGGCGGCAAAAATAAACACTTTTGTAATCCGCGCCAAAAAGAAATGAGTAAAAAATAAAAAAATATGCAAGTTTCTGATTCTTTATCAGGGCTTTCCGAAATATTGATTCATGGTCTTGCATTTTTAACGTCAAAAGATGGGGGAAATCAGGTAGGATATTAATAATCCATATTTCAGGTTGAGGCCAAAGGATTAGTAGTGGTGCTGCTATGATTTTTTCAGTGAATGAATTGGGTTATTGTCTCCGTTTAATGAAAAATGAAAATTGTTGATGTAAATAATTGTTGATTTGCTGTACCACTTTGCAGTATAAAATTGCAATGTTTTACAAAAACGTTAGTTCTGGCAGTTATGCTGTATCATTCTGCTATTTCAATTGAAAATAAGGATGAAAAAATCAGAGGTGTAAGTTTTTTACCTGATTTAGTACTGTCTGTAAAAGGAATTCATTTATATTCGTGCATTGTTTACAAGATAGGCCTAAGGGTTAGTATTGTATAGATCATCTTCAGATAACTTCACTTAGAAAGAAAATTCCTGTTGCGTTACTTCCGCCATTGTTTTTTAACTTAAAACATAAAATATGCAAGTTGTTTTTCAAGGCCTGAGAAAGGTATTCTCTATTATTTTCCCCGCATTAAAAGGTAACGGTAAATACAAAATCGCAGTGTATAGAGAAATAAACTTTAACAGCGGCAATTACAGGTTTGGTTTTACAATAGAATCGGAATCATAGAGGTCGTTAACAGAGTTTAAGTATTAATCTACTAAATATGAATTATTGGGAGGAAAATATCACTTCCTCCCACCTCGCAATCATATTATAATTCTGCAAATAGCTATGAAGATGATTAATCTTCTAAAAATTTGTGGATGGCCATTCATATTGGTAAATTAATTCAGAAAGAAGTAGAGTCACAAAGACTTACTCATAGGGAGTTTGGTGCATTGATCCATCGTAATGAAAAAACCATTCCGGATATCTTTGACCGGGCTTCTATGTCAATAGATCTGCTGATAACTATTTCTGTTGCGCTTAAAAAAGACTTCCTGAATATGTTTTATTCAGAAGATCCTATGAAAAGCTTACGGAATAATGAAGTGGCTAATGAAGTACAAAGGCTTAATGAAGAATATAAGCTGCTTAAAAAAGAGCTGGCTTTAACCCGCGATCTGAATGAAGCTCAGAAAGAAATTATTTCATTAACTAAAGAACAGCTTGAAGATTATAAAGGCAGAGTAAAAGAGCTGCTAAGTAAAAAGAATACCAAAGAAAATATCCAAACTACTGCAGCCGCCCAGGAAAATAAAGAATAACCCGTTTTACTAAACAGAATTCGGCCAGTAACGACAAATAGGTCATATTTGCCAAAGTGAAGGGCTGTTGCCCTCTAAAGCTTTTGTTATGAAAATTCAATGCTGGTCGATCGGTAAAAATCACGAATCCTATGTGAAAGAAGGGGTAGAGGACTTTACCCGCCGCCTTTCAAAATACTTTCCGGTAGAGTGGAACCTAATTCCAACCCCCAAGAACGCGGGTATGCTTAGCGAAATGGACCTTAAAAAAAAGGAAGGTGAAACCATTCTCGACTGGCTAAAGAAAGAAGATTACCTGGTTTTGCTTGATGAACGGGGTAAATCTTTTACCTCACCCGAACTGGCCGATTTTATTCAGACCCGCGCCAATGAAAGTACTAAAACAATTGTCTTTCTTATTGGCGGCGCATTTGGCGTTGATGAGTCTGTAATAAAAAGAGCCAATGCAAAATGGTCGCTTAGCAAACTGGTATTCCCGCATCAACTGGTACGGCTAATACTTGCCGAACAGTTATACCGCGCCTGTACTATTCTGCGTAATGAAAAGTATCATCATAGCTAAAATAAAAAAGGCCGCACCATAAAACAGGCACGGCTATTTTATTATATAAAACGTTATTAGTCTTTAGTGCGTGATGGCCCAAAAACTGTTTGCAACTTAGCGCTCTCATTGAGTGGGGGAAGGGTAATGTTAGGGCTGGTGCGTAAGTTTAATACCCACTCTTTAGGTAAGAAAATGGTAAGACTGGAGTCGTACATTTTTCCTTCGCGTTCAAGGTCGTAAAATTTACTTTTTGAGTTTTTATCGTTCCAACTGGTCGATTCCATCATAGGAATGAGAAATTCTACTGAATCTTTTGTAATAGCCTTTAGTTTGTACACCCGTTTTTTATCGTTTACAGTGAAAACAAAACGATCGCCGGGAGCCGGATTGGCGTATATATCTTCTTCCGTTTTGCGTATACTTTCTTCCTCTTTGGTATTGAGAATGAAATTACAGGTGCCGATCGTAAAAAAGAAAGATCCAAAGATGGTCCACTGTATTATTTTTTTCCTTTTCGCTTTTCGGGCAGCTTCTTCCTGCCGGATGTAATCATCGTATTCCATGAGGCTAATTTACAACAACACATCGAAGTAATAAACTCTTTCGCGTTTAGCGCTTCCGCCAAATATGCCTAAGCCATTCTGGATGTTACCCGATGGAGAAACTAACTGAGTGGTGGGTACGGAGCCAAAATCGGTCTTGTACTTCTCGTATAATTTCAAATAATTATACAACTCTTTACTTACCGATTTTAATGCAAGTCTTACACGCCCCTTTTGTTTGGCGTCAACAAAAAAAAGCTTGTCAATATAAACTGTAGTAGTATGATGGGAGCCATTGAGCGATTCATCGGTAAAGAAAATGCGCCGGAAAGGATTGCTGAGTTTGTCTATATGGGCATTTTCTGATAAGTCGTCTTCTGTGTAAACATTTAACCGGGTGTATTTACCCAGTCCAACAGTGTCGGTAAGCAGTTTTACACCGGGGGTATTCTTTATCTGTTCGTACAATTCTTTTCCGCTCTGTGAGTCGTAACTATATCGTTTATTCTGGTAAAAGAAAAAATGATTGTTCTTTACCAACTCTTTTACCGCTTCAATAATATAAAACTCTTCATAGTTCAGTGAATCCTTCCAGGTAATGGTGGTTGCAAATACATCCTTGTCGTTGAACTGGGTTGATGCCGTATCAACAGACAGTAATCGGGGTAATTGAGGTATATAGGTTGATGCTTTTACAAGGCCCAGTGTAGGATGGCTGATCTCGATCTTATAAGAAGTATTGGCTTTAAACCGCTTCTTATTGGTGAACATAGAGGTGGGGTTGCTAATATATTGCGGGGAGTAATTGGGTTGCAATACCCAGCTCATGGTGTTGGTTTCTGTTAAGGTAACCGTGGCGTCATTCACTTTTTCAAACCGTATAAGACTGCCGTTCTCTACTTTAATAGTTTTCCCGATGGGTATCTTTACTGAGTCGCCCGCTGTTATTTCTGCCAGAACTACCAGTTTGTCGTCTTCAAACTGATCGCTCGAAAAATTCTTTTTACACGAAGAAATGGTGAACAGCAGCAAAAAGGCCAGGGGCCAGCACTGTTTACCGGTTAGGAAATTATATGACGTTTTGTTTTTCTTCATGTGTTTAAAATGACACGGTATATGATACGTATGGCGTTACCTGAAAGAACTGGTATTTGGTAGTTACAACCAATGACCGTTTTCCCAACGTGCCCTCGAGGTCATACACGTACTGACTGGGCGAACCATAAATGTTATATATACCTGCCGTTAATCTTGAATTTAAATTTTTTCCCAGCGAATGGTAATTACTGGCCGAAACATCTAACCGGTGATAAGGTAAGGTGCGGTACATGCGGGCAACGGATGAATGATAGATCAACCGGTATTCTTTTGGCGCCAACGGATCGCTGATCTGTTGTGCATCGTCAAAATCGGGGTAAACCTGGTTGGGCAAACTATATACATCACCGGTTGCAAACATCCAGAATGATGAAAAGCTCCAGTGAGCGTTATACTTATAAGTAGCGGCTGCGTTAAGCTCGTGCCGGCGATCATATTTGAATGGGAATTTCGCGCCGTTGTTCAGCGCAGCAAAACGGCGCCAGTTCCACGATAATGTATAACTCAGGTGTAAATACCATTTGTCGGTAACCCGTTCTGCTTTTGTTTCCAAACCATAACACCAACCCTTGCCAAGTTGTACGTTTTGACCCCAGTTGGATGTATTTAAAAACAGGTTCTTACCTTCTGCATAATTGGTCACATTCCGCATTTGTTTGTAATAAACATCTGCATGAATGATGATTTTTTTACGATTGCGAAAGGTATAACCCAGGTTAATCATATCGCTTGTTTCGGGCTGCAGTTCGCCTGTACTGGGTACCCATGCATCGCTGTTGATGCCTATATATGGATTGGTTACCAGGTGCAGGTATTGCGTCATGTTGTTGTATGAAACATCCAGCTGATGATGCTGGTCGAATTTATATACAGCATATAAACGAGGCTGCCAACTGGTATAGTGAAAGTCGTTGTGTGTATAAAATGATACATGCAGGCCGGGTCTGATGTAGAGCCGTTTGGTTGGTCTGATCTCATGTTCGGCGAAGAGTACCATTTCGTTGAACGATAATGGAGGAAAGGCATTGAAATCGCCTGGCCGGTCAATAAATGCCGCCCCTACATTGGAGTCGAATGGTCGTATGCGGGTAAACGATGCTTTACCGCCTACATTAATGCGGTAATTATTGCTTGCTGTGATTTCCAAAGCAGAGCGTACGTTGTATTGACTGATGGATGAATAAGTATTGTAAACCCTGTTTTGTACCAGCCGGCCGGTACTGTCGTATAAATTATACCGAAAGCCGGCAAGGTTATCGTAGCTGCTGTAATTGAATGATGAGTTGATGAATGCACGCGAACTGATCATTCGGTTCCAGTTAACTGATGTAGCCTTATTGCCCCAGCGTTGTTTGTTGTTCGTATAGTTTTGGTGTAATTGCAATTCGTCGTTACCGGCATAGCCATTCACCATTATCTTATCTTTTTTCCCTATCCATTGCGTGTACTTTATATGCAGGTCGAAAAAGTTAACCCCAAAACCTGAATTAAGCATCCGAAGTATAGGGTTGATCCAGCTATGGCGGAAAGACCTGTCTCTTATACACATCTCCGAGCCCACGAGACCGTACTAGATCTCGTATGCCGTCTTCTGCTTGAAAAAA
>CABHOW010000045.1 GCA_902168225.1 uncultured Flavihumibacter sp.
CCACCGAGATCTACACCTCTCTATTCGTCGGCAGCGTCAGATGTGTATAAGAGACAGTGCCCTAACAAAGCTGTTTGACAATTGAATACAGTACGCATCACTGATGCGATTTTTTGCTCCACAAACAATCGCATTGGTATAAAAAATCCAATGTGGCTTTTGTATGAATTGAGCAATATGTGCCGGTAAGCTATCTGTAGAAATAACAAAATCGTTCTCCTCAATAATTTTAACTAGAGAAGGAAAATCTTTATAGTATATAGAAAACCGATTTGTATCAGGCTGCTTATTATTGAAAAAAGCTACTTTTAATTGAAACCCGCTTTCAGTTGCATAGTTTATTATATTATCTAGCAGGTATTGAGGCATTTCTTTTTCGGGCTTACGCGAGTTGGGAAAAATTACTATTCGTTTTATTATAATTGGCTTTACAGGATTTTTAAAAAATAAGGCTTGCGATTGATGCCAAAATCGGTTATAAGATTCATATATATTTGTGGTTTTAGATACATGTACTGCCTCAAACGACTGCCCGGTAAACCATCCCAGTAGTTTTTTTCTTCTAAATTGTTCTACTAAAAACAAGTTCACCAATCCTTGTTTTTTTGTTAGGATATGTAAAGATTGCCTGAGTGCCCATAATTCTCTCAAGCTTTGTGTACTATAAAAGTATTTATTGGTGAAAAAAGAAAGCAACCCTTTTTTGATACCAAGGGGTAAGAAGTGTATGGAAGGTTGTGGGTTATGAAGATGAGGCGTTAATGCCTCATGCAAGGGCTTCAAATGATCTGATACGATCCACAATAAAGAGGAGGAAGTTGGTAATATTTGTTGGGAGGCTAAAGCAACTACATAGTCTCCATAGCTTCTTAGAAAGAGTTGCGCTTTCATATCAACGCAAAGAAAGTGCTGATAAAAATGCCCCAAGTGCCAGGCCAACCGCTAACCCAATCAGGAGTAATACTTCAAGTTTGAAACAATGATCTTGTAAAGGGTATTTAGGTGTATCCAGTAGTTGAATAACAGGTGTTTGTTGTGATAATGCAATTTTACTCATCTCCAAATTTTTTACTACTTCAGCATATATTGCTGCAGCCACCGATTTATCTCTTTGAGATACTTCTATTTGCCCGGAAGCATTTCTATAGGCGGGGTTTGCATCCAGCGATTGAAGGTTTACTGTTTGAAATGTTCTTGCATTTAATATAGTAAGAAGTGAGTCGGATCTTCCTTCTAACCTGTTTACATTTGCCTGTAAATTAGCTGTTTTAATTTCAATATACAATTTTCGGGTTTCTTGTACTAAACGCTCTGTGAGTAGTTTTGAAAATACGGGATTGGTAGACTGTGTAGAAACCCTGATAATAGATCCTTTTTTATTCAATCGTTCTACCGATACATATTTTTTTATGATTTTATCATACATTAAATACAGTACACTATCCTGAGGTATAGTATGAGTAGTTTGCGGAGTTAATCCATAAAAATTAATTGTTGCTAATTCAGGATCGGTATGCTGCCATTTTTTTTTCCATTGTAGCATTTCTAAGAAAAGATCTGCTAGGGTAATACCTGGCTTATTAGATTTATTATCCACATTCGATAATAATACTTTCTCAATAATTTGCCGGCTTTTAATAATATCTAAAATATTATCTCCTGCAAAAATACCTGATCCACCACTGATCCCACTTATATCAATTCCAAATTGAGAAGCAATTCCGGCTAAGCCGCTTCCCGAACCGGATTTTTCTTCCAGAATAAAAGTAGATACTCCTTCATAAGCGGGTTTTTGCCAAAAAAAATAACCTATACTGCTTAGTACAGTAATGGTAGTGATTACTAAAGTAGTTTTCCAATTACTAATAAAGGAGTGAAAAAATGTATTTAGCAAATTAAATACATCTGCTAATTTTAAAGTAGGTTTTTGAGGAGATGGTTGCAAGGTCATAATATCTACTTGGTGGTGTTTATTAAGGCTATTATTAACCCGGCCAATGAAACTATGGATCCACTGATAGCTACCAGTTCTGCAGTAGATTTTTTACTAGCTAATCTTGTTGGAACATGAATTTCTGATCCCCGATCAATAGATGGATAATGTCGGAAGAAAAGAAATCTACGCATACTTTTTACTTGTCCGTTTGCATTTATAACATATATATTTCTTCTTGCTGCATTCAATGCAAATCCACCCGATGATCGAATAGCTCTACGAATTGTTAAGCCTTCTGTATATATCATTTGCTTAGGCACATTAACAGCCCCAAAAGTTTGTACTAATTCTAAATATTTAGGAATCTTTAAAATATCCCCTTCTTCCAATGCAATATCTTGCAGACCACCGGGAGAAGCCAATGCTTCCGATAATTTTAATGCTACCGGTTTAGGTTCTATATTGTAGGATTCATTTGCTTTTAATTTTGCAGAATCTCCTGTTGCACTTTCAAAACTTACTTTATTGATAGCTGTATTTAGCGATGCTATCGTACCATTTGTTGTATTTTTATTCAAGTATGTTTTTCGAATAAGCGCTGCACCATTCGTAAAAGCTGTTTGCTTAAGGCCGCCTGCTCTCTTTATTAAATCAGTTAATTTATCGGTATTGGCAGAAAGTGTGTATCTACCCGGGAATATTACTTCTCCTTCAATAAATACATTTATTTGTGGTTTGTAGCGTGGCGATTTTCGTACCATCACCTCATCAAAAGGCTCCATTAAAAAATCTAATGATTGGTTAGCCTCTGTATTCGAAAGATCTATTTCTTTAATAATGGCATAGGTGCTGGTATCTTTTATGGTAGATGAAACCAAAGGCTGACGGAGGCGTCGTGAAATCTCAATTTTTTGTTGTGCCGCACCGTCGGTATAACCGCCGGCTAATAGAACGAGATCTTGTACTGTCATTTTTTGGAAGTAATCATAGGTACCGGGTTTATTAATTTCCCCACTAATTGTTACTGCATATTTTTCTCTTAGCTCTTCTTCGGTAAATATATGTATGGAGTCTTCGCGCTTAAGGGTAAAACTCTGTTTACCTTGTAAAATATCATCTATATTAAAATTAATAAGTGATCTGCTAAAATCGTCTCCCAATCTTCTTAGCACGGCTCGTTTTCTATACGCATTTTCTTTTAGCTCGGCAGCGAGCAATATATCCTTTAATGTAGGAAGGTTTTGCAAGCTGTATATGCCTTTATAAAAAACGGCACCATCTATCTGTATCCGATTACTATAACCTGCAGCCAACGTATCAACTACAACGGTATCACCGGATACCAATGCAAATTCATTGAATTCTTTATAAGAGAGCGTAAACACTTCTTTTTTCCGGCTACCCAAACGCATAATTCTAAATCTTTCTTTATACGCCAGATCCGAAAAGCCACCTGCATATTTTAAAAGTTCGTTTACCCCTTCTTTCGGAGTAAGATCAAAAATAGCCGGTTTTTTTACGGCACCTGTTAAAACCACTCTTTTGGCATAAGGTGTTATCCGAATAATATCTTCATCTTGAAGCAAGGTATTTTTGGTAAGGTCTGCTTTTACTAAAAAATCATAGAGATCAAAATTTACGATAGTGGTTCCATTTCTAATCAATTCAATATTTCTAAATGAACCAATTGAATTAGGACCCCCGGAAATATACAAGGCATTGAATAAAGTAGCTAAGGAAGAAATGGTATAGCGACCCGGGTATTTCACCTCTCCTAACAGTGTTACATGTATACTTCTTACTTCTCCTAATGATACTTGTAGCGATACCGTACCTTTATGTAGACCGGGATAAATTTTACTGAGTTCATTTTTAATTTTAACTCGCGCTTGTTCAAATGTGAGCCCCACTACACGTATAGGTCCATAATTCGGAAAGCGAATATATCCTTCGGGTGTAACTCGCAATTTTTTTGTATTATCCGATAAGCCAAATATGTCGATGATCAGTTGATCATTCACACCTATAATATAATTGGTTGGAGTTGCAATAGCTAAATTAGGTTCAAAGCTAAGGTTCTCGTTTCCAAAAATTTCAGCACCATAAATACGCAGCAATTTACCCGTAGAATCGTTGAGTAACACATTGGCAGAAGGGGCTATTTGATTTCTTTTCACATAGGTTTCTGCTTTTGTACCTTTTGAGGTAATTGTATTTGCACCTGCACCACTAAGCGCATCAGGACCTAGTGCTACCATACGTTTTTTGAGAATAGCAATTTGATCGGCCGAAAGCCCCTTTTCTCTTGCTTTTTCTTCTAACTCAGATTCCGATAAACCAATCAACTGGTATTGTGCTGCAAGTTGCAGTAATTGCTGATCTGTTAATTTATCAATATTCATAGGTACCTGTTGCGCTTGTAGTTGGTAGCAACAGAGTATCGAGATAAGCAGTAAATATATAAGATGCTTTATACGTAGAGTCATGCTTTTAGAATAAGCAGTGAAGGTAAAATTTATTAAGGAAAGCGATACAAGATAGAAAATGTTACTTGCTGATTCTTTTTGTCTGATAAAGGGGCAGGATCCCAAAGACCACCATTTCCAAACTTAACCCATTTATAGTTGATCGCTTTCGTATTTTTTAATTCTGCTGCAAATAGAAAATTTCTCCATGCAAATCGTGCATTAAAAGAAAGATGCACATCTGCCCAATATAAAAAATTAGGTCCTTGAAAAGGTAGACCGTTAAAATAATTATAGAAATAATAATCGTTATTCTGCGATACTCTTTCGAATTGAATACCGATTCTATTAAGTTGTTTAACCCAATTAATACCTATTATTTGGCTATTACTACCCGGGCCTATGGAAGCACCCAAAACTTTACCATCATTGGTATACCCTTGGCGCACATAATCATGTGTGTACCAGCTAGATGTTTTAGAGGGAAGTGCCGGGTTTTCTTGTACCCATAGCAGCCTAGCATTCTGTAAATGTAATTGTGTAAGCTCTACATGCAATACAATAGCTCCTTTGTTGCTATTCAGTAAAACAGCTTTTCGTACACCAAGTACAAAGCCCATTGCAATGCTATCCCCCACTATATTGGTAATAAAAGGGGCTTTATCATTTCGTCCGTACTCCAAGTATATTTCTGCATGATCTTTTGGCATCTGGTACCTAACAAAAAGGGAGCCGAGAGCATTACGTGTAGATCTTTTCCAAAAATTAGCCAGTGGTAAAAAATCAAAACCCGAAATGTCTTTATTGTATTGGTTACCCATATTTATTAGTCCTACACTTATATTTGGAATCCATTTGGGTTGCCAGCTAATTTGCATACCGGTAATAAAACGGGTTTCATTGATTTTGGGAACATAGAATGGTGAGCCGTTGGGGTTTTGGTTTTCAGGTGGCTCTATATTTGAGTTATAGAGCTGACCAAAAATAGCTTCTGCCGTTATTGCTCCAATTTTTGTTTGTATTGGTTTGTGTGTGCCTAACCGAATATGCGGAAAGCCCGGTGAATTATTGGTTAGCACTAAGCTATTGTACACACCCGGCCCCCACCACAGATTTTCCGTGGAAATGGCTGCAGAAAAATTTTTATGGGTAAATTCCAGTTTCGATTGTCCGGGATAAAATTTGGTAGTAGGGCCCTGTGGGTTATAATCGGGCTGATCAATTACATTTATTTTTTTCTCGTAATAACGATACCAATAATTAGGGGCATAAAATCCATCCGGTAAGCCATCCGGTTTTTTGTTTTCTGCCATAACTATTTCCGGTTGCAGTTGTAAGGTCCATTTTTTCCATTGCTTACGAAACCCTATGGTATAGTATTGTCGCAAACCAACTGCCGGTTGCATGGCACCATCATTATACCCTACGGGAAGTTTGGTATTATTTTGAATGGTGGAAGCAAATAAAAATGGATGTGTAGAATCGTACCATGATAATGTTGGTGCAGTAGGATTAACCAATTGGTTTATACGATTCATTTCCCTGAACTGGATAGGATTGATTAGGGCGTTTTGTGCAATGCTTCTAGAAGTATAAATTATACCCAAGGATATGGTAAGAAAAAATTTTATATTACTATTCATTTATTTACAGCCTGTATTGAACGTCTAGAAAAGCAATTAGGTTAAATGTATTATTACCTTCTACCCAGCGATAATTTCTAACAGAAGCGGCTTGAATTTGTAAAAAGGCTAAAAAGCGTTTGTATTTTTTTTGCGCATGAATGCCGAATACATAGTCTTTCCAGTAAAAATCTCTTAGACCAAGTGTAGTTAATGGCAAGCCGGGATCAGCCGGCACCGGATCGAATTTTACCTGTTGAAAACTGAATCCGATTTTATCGTACCCACGCATCACCGAAGTTTGCCAAGTAAATACATTATTACCACTTCCTACCCCGGCTCCAATAATTCTATTTTGGTTGGTATAGCCTCCCTGGTATTGGTACCAATACCCCGCCAAACGTGTTAAGTAGTTGGTAGATTGTGCCAGGTTGGTTAGTTCAGCCCCAATATCTAACCAAATAGTTTTTTGTAAAGGATATAATTTTTTAAACCCAATGGTATAGGCCGATGCGTGTTGAACATTAATTGTAAGATCACGCAAATTATAGGTATTGTCGTGAGCACCATACTCCCCATATACCTCAAAGTGCGATTTTGGAAATAGCCATCTGAAATTAGCGGATACAATTTGTTTGTAGCGCACCGGGTGGCTAGCGGTATCATTGCCATAAGGATAGTTTTGTCTAAAAGCACCAAATAGTACCGGAAAGTATTTTTTCATAAAAGGCAGCCCACTACTATCAATATTATCGATATAGGAGTATCCCACTCTATTAATTCCAATAAACAGACCTTCTACCCATTTAGGATGCCAGTTAATGGTTAGTCCACTGAGGTATCTCCATTTTTGTTTGGGATCATAGGGACCTGAGTTACCTAAGCCACCATAATTTTGCGGGTTATAATAATTGGTAGTCAGGTTTTTAATTTCTAACAATGCGGAAGTATCTTCTACCAATTTCCCACCAATTAATTGCCATTCAAAATCACCGATGGGTGTTTTGAGCGGTTTTCTGGAGTTGAATGTGAGGTGCCAAAAACCAGGTGCATTATTACTCATCAGTAATGAATTATAGATACCCGGCCCCCACCATAAATTTTCTGAAGAAATACCCACACTCAATACTTTGTAATTGAGGCGAAAGCTCGATTGACCTGCTCTTATTCTTTGTATGTTCTGGTTATAAATGGCTGCCCCATAGCCATTGCCATATTCATATTGTGGGTTGGCGGAATAGGTATATTCCGGTTTTATCTGTGCCGAAAAGATCCCCCATTCGGCATACGCACCAGCGGATAATTGCGTTTGTAAGCCTTTGGCTTGCATGAATCCGGCGCGGTTCCAACCATAGGGGTGGTTGGTATTGAATTGCGACATTAAACGCATTGGCAAAAGCTCCCATTTTCCTTGTTTCCCAATTTTACCGTTCATTTTTGTACTTATCCAGGTACTATCCAGTTGTTGGGATATGCTATCGGTATTCCAGTTTTTGGGGATAAAAAATGGCCTTGCCATCAGGGAATAGTTGGGCGCTATTTTTCCTTGTAATTGTAATATACGAATAGCATCGTCGTAGCCGGTTAGCCCTACAGGAATGGTTTGGGAGGAGAGGGAGGTTTGGAGGAAAAGGGATAATATGAATATAAAATACTTATTCATTTGATGAGGTCTCTCGTTTCACTCGAGATTCGGGTTGCGCGAACGATAATATTTAACGCGAAGGCGCAAAGACGCTAAGCTGATTTGTTGATCGCAATTACCGTTGCGGGTTTATCGAGGGCTTCGAATTCGGAGTTGTTGCTTACAAATTCGGGTACGAGTTCTTTCATGGCTTTTACCACTTGGTGTACATTCAATCGGAGCTTGGCTGGTTCTATTAAAGCTTCAATTTGTGCACTCAAAATATCGAAATCGTATGTTCTGGTTTTAGCTATCAATATTTTGTTATGGTAGGTAGGCATCGTATTCTCAGCATTATTCAAAAGCTCTTCATAGAGTTTTTCGCCCGGGCGCAAGCCACTGTATTCGATCTTGATATCATCATCGGGCTCAAGACCGGAGAGCTTTATCATTTTACGAGCGAGGTCTACAATTTTTACCGACTGCCCCATATCAAATACAAATATTTCACCCCCATTGCCCATAGAGCCAGCCTCTAATACCAATTGGCAGGCTTCGGGTATGGTCATAAAGAAACGGGTAATTTCCGGATGCGTTACTGTTACCGGGCCACCCGCTTCTATTTGTTTTTTGAAACGAGGGATTACGGAACCATTAGAACCCAATACATTACCAAAACGTGTGGTGATGAATTTGGTGCGCTTTACCGTAAGATCTTTTTGAAATGCTTCCTCTTGTTTTTGAAAAAGAGATTGTACATACATTTCAGCGATCCGTTTAGAGGCACCCATTACATTGGTAGGATTTACCGCTTTATCGGTAGAAATCATAACAAAACGTTCTACACCCATTTCGAGGGCTTTATCGGCCATTAGTTTGGTACCCATGATATTGGTACATACGGCTTCAAAAGGGGCATTCTCCATCATGGGTACATGCTTATAAGCAGCAGCATGGTACACATAATTGGGTTTGTGTTTTGTAAACATATCGTCTACCACCGATATGTTGCGAATATCTCCTAATGCCAGTTCGTAATTAGTGAAACCCAGTTCATCCAACTCTAGCTTGAGATCGTGAAGGGGTGTTTCGCCACTATCGTTAAGAATGATGCATTCGGGTTTGTATTGTATCAATTGGCGAACAATTTCAGAGCCTATAGAACCTGCAGCACCCGTTACCAATACTTTTTTACGGTTGAGTTGTTTGAAGAGAATTTCGTTATAAATTTTTATTTGCTCCCTTTCGAGTAAGTCTTCAATTCTTATATTCTGTAATTGTTTAGAATTTAATTGCCCATTGATCCAGGTTTTCAGTGGTGGTACGGTAAACACGCCAATTTTTTGATCCAAACAAAAATCAACGATTTCATTTTTTTGTTTGGAGGGCATTTTTTTGGTGGCAATAATCAATTCATCGATAGCGAACTCTTTAAGTAATTTTTTGACATGTGCAGCGTCACAAATTTTGATACCGTCTATATTTTTACCAATTTTCTTTTGATTATCTTCAAAGAAAAGTACCATTTGTACATTGGCGGTTTGATCGTGCTCCAAAGCTCTTTTTGTAGAAATACCCACATCTCCCGCCCCAAAAATGGCTACCCTTTTTTTGGCGCTATTGATAGTGGTAATGTAGGAAAAGAAATATTTAATAATAACCCTATAGGCACTTAATAAAATAAAAGAGAGCAGGGTATTAATAATCAGTATCGAAGTAGGTATCAGATTCAACCCATACCATTCATAATGAAATAGATCTAAAATTAGATAGCCGGCATTTGCAAATAGTACTACAAAGAAAATACGGAAGGCGTCTTGCATACCGGTAAAGCGAATGATGCCGGCATATACCCTGAATAAGCTAAACATGGGCACTACAAATGCCATCATGATCAGGGTATTATTTAAGAGATTAAAAGATTGTAAAGCGGGTAGGTTAAATTCAACACGAATGAGAAAGGATAGTACAAAAGCGAATATAGTAATGACTATATCTAATAGAAAAATAATCCATCTTGGAATAATAGAGAGGTTTCGTATTTTTCTGAGAGCTTTGATTTTAGAAGAAGGCATAAGCTGGTAAATTCATTAAATATATGAAATAGTACTTAACATTTAAGCTTTTATTCTATCACCAAAACCTTTACCGGTAATAGTAGCCATGATTACCTTAAAGTAATTAAAAAGATTTAGGGTTTCAATCATAGAGGCATCGGTTTCCGCGAGCAGCCGCGGGGTAGACATGTCAATTTCCTGTATTTGCGCCAAGCCAGTTATACCCGGGCGCACACTGTACACATTTCTTGATGTCCTTTCTTGAATTAGTTCTTCCTGATTGGGTAAGTTTGGGCGTGGCCCCACCAAACTCATATCGCCTAATAAAACATTCCATAACTGTGGCAATTCATCTAACTTGGTTTTTCGCAAAAAGTTACCAAATTTTGTAACCGCATTTTTGTTTACTAAATGTGTGGCAACGGATTGGGTATTCAAGCTCATTGACCTAAACTTTACCAAAGAAAATAAATGCCCGTTCCTGCCAATTCTTTTTTGGACAAAAAAAGGGGAACCTGTATCGAAAAGACCTATGATTGTCAGAACTAATAAAATTGGGCTGAATACTATCAACCCTATTAGTGAGAAAAGAAAATCAAAAAATCGAATCACGTTTCAAATGATTTAAAAGTTTTTAGTAGCCCTTCTCTACTGCTTACAGGTAAAGGTTTACCAATAGCATTTTTAATTTTGCTATTACTAACTACATATGAGCTTGTTAATTTTTGGAGACGCTCGGAATTTAATGGCAACCTTAATGCATCGCCTATTTTAGCAATCGCATTGATGAAGGTAGATGAAATTTTCCAGATCTTTGGCTTTGTACTCTTTGATGCTGCAATCAAAGAAATAATTTCATTAGTAGATAAGGGTTCATCATCTGCAATATTGTATATACCAGAAGGAATCTCTTGTCTTTCAATTAATTCTTTTATGACGAAGATTAAATTATCTATGCTACAATAGGAACGCATATTCTTAAATGCGCCAAGAGGCCATGGTAAACCTTTTGATACAATTTTGTACAATAAATTCAAATTACCTTTATTTCCAGGTCCGTGTATCAAACAAGGTCGAAGTAAATAAACACGTTTCCCATCTGGTATATTTTTAGAAAATATTTCTTTTTCTGCCAACAATTTACTTTTTCCGTAATGAGTTAATGGGTTTGGAGGATGATTTTCATCCAATGCTCCCACACTTGAATCAGTAACGGCTTTTACAGAACTTAGTGCGATAAATACAGTAGCTTCAGAGTCTAAAAATGCATTAAAAATTTTACTTGTGAGATATGTATTTGACTTATAATAGTCTTCAAGATTTGATGTTTCTCTTTCATCTTGCGCTTTCCCAGCAAGATGAATCACAGTCGAAATCGAATTCATTGTAAAAACATCGTTTCTCTTGTAGATACAAAAATTTTCTCTTCCCAAACATCTAAGTAAAGAAGATCCAACGAAGCCAGAGGAGCCAGTCAAAAAAATCATACTAGCTGTTTGTATATTTCTAAATGTTTTGAAATTACATTTATTATATCGAATTCCTTTTCAGCCTTTAGACGCGATTCCCTACCCATTTCAATTATTCTACTTGGGTTAGATATTAAGTACTGCATTGCCAAGGCTAAATTTGATATATCCTTTACAGGCACTTTTAATCCATTAATACCCTCATCTACACATTCGCGACATCCTATCGCATCAGTTGTTATAATTGCTCTTCCCATAGCACAGGCTTCAATAAGTGTTTTTGGCATGCCTTCTCTATAAGATGGCAAAACTATAATATGAGCTTTTTCATAAATTTCAAAAATATTTTTTTTGTGATCCACCCACTTAAAATAATTTCCATCATTCCAGCGCATAAGTAAATTTGTAGGTACACACGCTTTATTACCCGAATCAGCTTTGCCCACCAAGATAAATTGTACCTTACCGAAATATTTTCCTCTCAATAATTCAGCTGCCTCATGAAATTCTTTTACACCCTTATCCCACAGCATCCTACAAGGCATAGCAATTCTTATGCAACTGAAATCAGGAAAATCGGTAGGATAGTATTTTTGCAATGAGACTCCTGACCCTTTAATAAAGTATATCTTATTCTGTGGTGATAATACTTTCATGTCTGAAAGTTCTTTAAAATCATCTTTATTTTGAAAAATTATGCTTATCGAATTTTGAAAACTAAACTTCATTAAAACTATCATCGCCTTTGAGGTTATGCTTTTTCTTCCCTCTGTAAAATTATATCCCAATCCACTAACTGCATTCACAACACTTTTAATTCTTAATATTTTAGCAATTAGCGAACCATAAATTACAGGTTTGAGAGTGATATGATGAACAATGTCAGGTTTGATAGTAATATATATTCTTAAAAACTTTATTAAAGTGATTATCTCAAAAACGGGATTAATCCCAGAACGTGAAAAAGATAAATTAATAAAACCAACTCCCCTGCTTATAATTTCTGCAGAGCTTCCAGTATCTTCACATGCTACGTAAACATCAAACCCGTTTTTTTTTGCTTCCTCTGCAATTATAAGCCTATGTGATACAAAAAACCAATCGACGTTTGTGACAAAAAGTATACTTTTTTTAGACAAATTAAATATTTTATTTATTATACTCAAGCCAAGACTGAAACATTAAAATTACCCAAAGTTGATGGTGCCAGTTTCTTTTACCAGATAAATGTTCTTCCCATTTTTCTCGTATTGGCTTAGGATTAAAAAAACCCTCTCTTAATAATCTTTTCTCATCCAACAATGCTTCTGCCCAATCTCTTAATTCGCCTCTCAACCAAGAATCAAGCGGGACACCAAATCCCATTTTAGGTCTTTCAATTAATTCTTTAGGAACATATTTATACAATACTTCACGCAAAATCCATTTTGACTTATTTTGATGTATTTTATAGTTCAATGGCAAACTCCATGCAAATTCCATTACATTATGGTCAAGATAAGGTACTCTTGTTTCCAGTGACACTCCCATCGCCGCTCTATCAACTTTACACAAAATATCATCAGGTAAATATGTAATTAAATCAATCGCCATCATTTGTGAAATAGGATCCAACTTCATTATTTTAATGTATTCATCATTTTTTATTAAATCAGATGGTTGGTATCCAACCACAATACTTGAGGGATTATTCCAAGATGATACAAGTTTATCATAAAGTTCAAAGTAACTATTACTAGCTAATATGCCTAGTGCTTTATGTATCTTATCTCCGATATTAGATTGGTTGTAAAGGCTTTTTCCAAACGTAATTCGTTTTACAAGAATATTATAGGTCTGGGGCTTTACACGCAAAAGTTCTTTGGAAAAGAATTTCCTGATTGGTAATGGAATCATTGAAATTTTTTTCCACAACCTAATTGTTAGTAAATAACGATTATACCCGCCAAACAATTCATCCGCTGCATCACCAGAAAGAGATACTGTGACTTTCTCTCTAGCTAAATGAGAAACCAAATATGTTGGAATCTGTGATGAGTCAGCAAAAGGCTCGTCATACAAATGAGACAGGTGAGGGACAACCTTTAAGGCATCATTCTCCGTAATATAAAGCTCCGTATGGTCTGTACCCAAATGTTCAGCCACTTTTTTTGCGAATACTGCTTCGTTATAATTTTTGCTTTCGAAGCCAATTGAAAATGTTTTAATTGGAACATCAGACAAATGTTGCATAATTCCAACAATCGTTGAAGAATCTACACCCCCGGATAAAAAAGCTCCTAGTGGAACATCTGATATCATCTGCTTTTCAATCGCTTTAGTCAAAATATTGTTTAACCTTTCAATAGCCTCATATTTTCCTCCAGTAAAAGTGTTTTCAGATTTTTTCTTTACGATATCCAAAGAAGACCAATACACATTATTGATTAATTTTTTTGATTCTAATGATACAGTTAAATATGTACCAGGCTCTAACTTTTGAATGTCACAATATATACTAAAAGGACAAGGAATATAAGCGTATTTAACAAATAAGCCTAGGGCTTTGCGATTAATTCTTGCCTCAAAAAGTGGATTTGACTTTATTGGCTTTAATTCAGAAGAAAAGAAAAATGTTTTATTTTGCCAACCATAATATAAAGGCTTTTCACCGAATTTATCTCTAGCTATTGTTAATTGATTTGTTTCGTTATCCCAAAGTGCTAATGCAAACATTCCGTTAACATTTTCCAATGTTTGCTTAACTCCCCAGTATTCAATACAATTAATTAAAGTCTCGGTGTCGGAACTTCCTTTCCAAGTTATTTTGATATCCTTGTTTTGCTCAAGTTGATTACGAAGATCAATGTGGTTATAAATTTCACCATTCAAACAAATTACATACCTCCCATTATGAGACATCATTGGCTGTGCTCCATTTGGTGTCAAATCTAAAATAGATAATCGCCTGTGTGCTAAATATATACCTTTCTCTTTGTCTACCCAAGATCCGAATGAATCTGGACCTCTATGAGATATTGTATTAGTGCATTCAACAAGAGCATTATTTAAGTTGATTTCTTGCGATTGAAATGAAGTTAAAAACCCATTTATTCCACACATTTTAATTTTGATTTTTAATACCTACTGCACACCAATAAGGTATAGAATTACTAAATTTGATTTCTTTCAAACCTGCCGCTAGCATCATTTCTTCAATTTCTATTCTAGTAAACCTTTGCTCTAACTGTGTTCCAAATCGATCCAATGCGTCAGTCCGCATAGTATAAAAGCTAGATTTCCTATAGGCACTCAACGGCATTTTTGCAATATTGAGCCCCATTTTTTCCATAAGCATAGACAACCGAGCTAATGGAAAATAAATCACTGCTGCAATAATTTGGGTGACAAAATACCGCAAAAAATGAGGTAATCTCGATACAATTATTCTTATAACATTACTAATACTAAAAAAAATTTAAACCAAATTGGCTTATTATCAAACGCGTAGTATAAATAAAGTAAAAAAGGTGCTCCAGGTTTAAGCTTATCAACACAATCTTTAAGAGCAGCTGCAGTATTTGGAATATGATGAAGAACTCCTAACGAATATCCAAAATCCATACTATTTGGATCAATAGAAAATTCATCTACAGATGTGGAATGAAAAATACAATTTGTCAAATCTGATAGATTCCTTTTTGCAACTAATAATGCACTACTTGGATCAACACAATGTAACAATTTAACCCTAGGAGCAACCAACTTAGCCCATCTCCCGCTTCCGCAACCCATATCAAATCCAATTGAATTTTGAGAAATAAGATGCCAAGGAAAAATGGTAAAATACCGATTAAACAACTCTAGATGCTCGCTTTGAGACAAATCCGTTTGATCAAATCTTTCCCACTCATCTCCAAATCCTCTCACTACTTTTCTATCAATACTAGCTTTCAACATAATTATTTGTATAAATATTAAAATATTTTTTTTTCATAGACTCAATAGAATAATTTGAAATTATTCTTCTAGTATTTTGTAATCCGATTATATCCTTTTCATTTTTACTTAAATTAATGGTTTCAAATAATTTATGTGCAAGTAAATCAGGAGATTTTGGGGGTATAATTCTTTCGTCATCATTAAGAATCAACTTGGCATCACCGACATCTGTAGAAATACAAACACATCCCATAAGCATTGCTTCCGCCAAAACATTAGGGAACCCCTCACTAATGGAGTGTAAACAAAAAATATCGAAAATTGAATAAAATTTATTTATATCATTAGTCTCTTCGAAAAATTTAAACTTTTCTTCATAATTCGATTTATTTATCAAACCTTTCAAAAAAGGATTATTAACGTTCTTGCCGATTATTAAAAATGTAATTTCAGTGTCTGGTTGTACCATATCCAGCAATTTCATTCCTGCCTTGATAAAAGTGGCGTGATCTTTATACTGGTTAAACCGTCCGACCGATCCAATTAAAATAGATGTCTCAGGTAATTTTAAATATTTACGAAACTTTATTTTTTCAACAAAACTAAGACCAGAGTCTAAGTGGGAAAAACCATTTGGTATAACAATCATTTTCGTTGAACAGTACCCAATTGATTTATGCTTAATCTTTGCGCTATTAGAAACCACCAATATCTTATTTGGTATAAAGTAAGATAAAATTGCGTTTATTAATCCAATAATTCGAGTACTAAAATTAGTCCCCTTAATTAAATCTGTATTTCTAATACCCCAAATTATACATTTTACTTTTGCAATTTTTGCAATTATACCACCGAAAAAATCAGAATGATACATCCACGTATGAACTATATCAGGTTTTTCAGCGATTATCAATAAATACAAATTCTTCAGAGTTCTTATAAAATTCTTACTTAATTCGAAATTATACACTTTAATGCCTTCTTCCTTAATCCTTTTGCTCAAGTTTCCATCGGTACTTAAAGAAAAAACTATAAAGTCTATATCATTTTTAAGTAAAACAATTGTTTTGTACATTGTCATTTCAGCACCACCAATATTCAAATTTGATATTATAATTAATACCTTTTGTCTTGAATTTTCAACCACGGGAAACTTTTTATGTAAAGCCAAATTCTAGTATTGATTTAAGCGATCTTATCGATACAGGTAATAAATTTGTTTAGTAGAGTTCTACTTATTTTCATTCCAAGCCTATTAAGCACATAAAACTAAGAATTAGATAAAGAATGATTCCTAATCAACTCAGTTCTAATTCGATGATTTTTTTTTCTTTCATAAGAAATGACCACCTGCATTCCCATTAAGAGAAAAACAGTTCTAGCTAAAAAATTTTGATATAGAAAAGGTTCCTTTATTTCTACGATCAATAAT
>CABHOW010000046.1 GCA_902168225.1 uncultured Flavihumibacter sp.
TGTGTATAAGAGACAGATAATATATAGTTGTAAAGATCATGGTGATTAATTCCGCCCTCTTTAACTCCTTTATGATAATAGGTCATGAGTAATAAAACAATACGAGCTATATTTAAGCAAGTGATTATAACAATTCCGACGATTATCCATTTTAACCTAAAGCGTAAAGTATCCCCGGAATAAGCAAAAACATAAGATATCCAAAAAGACAATATACCGATTCCTAAACACCAATACATCAATTGGATACCAACCGTGCCATTGACATATAACAAGTACTTTCCTCTTAATTGTGTATAGTAACCTAACCATTCGATTACTTGCGAAGCAGTCCCTAATAAAATATATCTGTATAAACTCACATAATCTATATACTTTAACCAAGCAATGTATCTACCTCCTTCTGTAGATAAGCCTATAAATGCATATGTGCCATAATACAATAATGTATAGATCGATAGAAAAAAAAATAAAAATTTGATATAGGCTGGAACCGATCGCATAAATGCAATTTAGTTAATATAGATTGATAAAGTCCTATCTTTATCGTTATGAATAACAGATACTACTCCCTCGATGTATTTCGCGGTGCCACCGTAGCACTGATGATTCTTGTAAATAACCCGGGCAATTGGAGCCATAGTTTTGATCCGCTCAAACATGCCAAATGGCATGGCTGTACACCAACAGATTTGGTATTCCCTTTTTTCCTTTTTGCAGTGGGTAATGCGATGGCTTTTGTGATGCCTCGTTTTGAAAAAGCAGGGCCTTCCGTTTTCTGGAGAAAAGTTACAAAAAGAACTTTACTCATTTTTATCATTGGCCTTATGCTAAATTGGAGTCCATTCGTAAGATGGACCGATACCGGTTTGGTTTTTAAATCATGGGAAAATACTCGCATCCTTGGTGTTTTACAGCGCATTGCACTTTGTTATTTTTTTGCATCTGTGATTGTTTTTTATGGAAAAACTAAAGGTGCTTTCTATATTTCAGCATTACTTCTTTTGGCTTATTGGTTTATTTGTTATGCGCTCAATCCTACTGACCCCTATAGTTTCCAGGGGTGGTTTGGCACCAAACTAGATATTGCCATTTTGGGTGAATCACATGTTTACAGAGGAGAAGGCGTTCCTTTTGATCCTGAAGGTTTTATGAGTACACCTGCCGCCATCGTTCAAGTTGTATTTGGATTTTTAGCAGGACAATACATTCAACTGAAGGGGAAGAATTATGAAATGCTTACCAACTTATTCATAGCCGGTTTGGTAATGATAGCAACCGCTTATTTCTGGGATATGAGTTTCCCAATCAATAAAAAAATATGGACCAGTTCCTACGCACTTCATACCTCCGGTTTGGCTATTCTCTGTTTGGGAGTACTTATATATATAATTGAATTCAAAGAAACCAAAGGTGCATGGAGTAGATTCTTCGATGTATTCGGCAAAAACCCGCTGTTCATTTTTGTATTAAGTGGCTTTTTACCCCGTTTACTTGCCCTTTTTCGTTGGGAAACAGGTACAGCACCTAATGGTTCTAAAGAGTACACATCTTTTTTACCGTGGTTTTACCGTACTATTTGTGAACCTATAAGTAAGGATCTCAGAGTAGGTTCTCTAATATATGCACTATTATTAATCTTTTTTTATTGGTCAATCGTATATATGTTAGATAAAAAGAAAATCTATATAAAGGTATAAGGAGATCATAAATGAGAAAAATACTTAGACTTTGCAAAAAGATTGTCTTAAATACGAGCATCCTACTTTTTTTAAATGGCTTGCTACTTGGCTTCTCCATCTACTTCAAACTAGAGTCTAACTATGAAGATGATCTTTTTACCAGTTTGGTAGAAGATGTAATTGATACGGCAAACCCTTCAAAAAATATTGACTCATTTTTTATTAGCTCTATGCGTTTAACACATAAGCTTGAAGTAAACAGGCAAAATATTTTTAGGGATAATAAACCAAAAGGGTTAAAAGTAGATTTTTTTAGGCCGGCGGTAGTAGACTTAATGACAGGCGACGGTGACTGTGGTAGCTATGCGGTAGTTTTAGCCCGACTTTTAAAGTCGGCTGGCTATGAAGTGCGTATTGCGCAAATGCAAGTTAATGGCGTTGATGCCGTACATATGGTAGTAGAGGCAAAAAAAATAAGCGGATGGATCGTTCTTGACCCAACTTTTAACCAATATTTTAAGAAACCGGATGGAAACTTAGCATCTTTTAAAGATGTACAGCAGAACTGGGATTATTATAAAAAGCAAACCCATAATGATTATATTCAGAACTATAAATACGAAGGAGTTAGATATACAAATTGGAGTAAAATTCCTTATTTAGGGAACAGGATAAAATCAATTATTAAAATATTTATTGGGGAAGAAGAGACAAATGAAATTGCTTTAAGATCTTATCTACTAAGAAAATATAATTTTTTTTATTTAATCACTGTAACCCTCTATGCAATTAGTTGTGTACTTCTTATAATTTCAGTATTTAGAAAAAAAAGTTAGTGTAAAGTCCGGATTAATACGGCTGGGTTTCCCGCATAGGTGCCAGCGATTGTAATATCTTTTGTAACCACTGCCCCGGCTCCAATAACCGCGTTATTACAAATATTTACAGGGAGTAAAGTTACATTTGACCCGATAGATACATTATTCCCAATAATTGTTTTTTTCCAAAGAGAAGCATCACCTGCTGGCTTGCCGATTTTAAAATCGTCATTCACAAACATCACTCCATGACCAATAAAACACTCTTTTCCGATCGTTACTCCGGTGCAAATAAATGTATGAGACTGAATCCTGCAGTTATCTCCAATTACTACGCCTTTTTGTATTTCAGTAAATGGACCGATAAAGCAACCACTTCCAATAATACAATCATACAAATTAACAGGTTGTACAACTTGCACCTGATCTCCAAAAACAACGTTTACTATTCCTATATTTTTTTTAAGGGGTTGCATGCAATTGCAGAAAGATACATCTTTTCAATCGTTCTAATAGTAGCTTCCGCTTCTTTTAAGGAGGTATAATAGGACCCATTCGAGTGATAAACCTTCAATAAATGCTGGTATACTTCTTCATGATAAGCTCCTGATCCCTTATAATTAGCGTACTCATTTTCTTTAGTTTTTGGTAGATCGAGCACAAAAGGGGTTGTATTGATCTCGATACGATTCAAATAGGTACCACCGATTTTGATAGTACCTTTTCCTGTGGAAAGCATAAAAGATCCTTCTACATTTTTCGGCTCTGCATTTACGGTATAGTTAACTGATCCAATAATTCCGTTAGCATATTTTAAAATGAATACTCCTGTGTCTTCAACATCTAATTCTTTCTCAGACTGCTTGCTAATATAGCCTTTTACCTCTTCGCAATCCCCAAAAAACCAGGTAAGCATATCAATAAAATGGCTTAGCTGCGTATACAAAATACCGCCGTCCAGCTCTTTATCGCCATGCCAGCTATTCGCATAATAAGCGGGGGGCCTATTCCAAAAACAATTGATCTGAAAACTGTAAATAGTACCTAATATTTCCTCTTGCAATAAATTCTTAATACCAATAATTGCAGCGTTAAATCTGTTCTGCATAATAGGAAATACCTGTTTGCCAGATTTTAACATGGCCACCGCTATCGCATCAATATCCCTTTTAAAAAGTGCAACCGGTTTCTCCACGATCACATCCATTCCTTGCTCCAAACATTGGATCGCTTGTGTTGCATGTAATCCATTGGGAGTACAAATTACAGCTATATCTAAAGCTAATTTTTCTGCCAGAAAAGCTTGTAAAGAATCGAAGTTTCTAGCTTGAAATATGTTTGAAAAATGTTTAGCTCGGTCGGGTATAATATCTACTACCGCTATTAGCTTAGCATATTGCTGTATTAATAGTGCATGCCTTTCACCTATTCGGCCACAACCAATTAATACGAATCTAAGATCTCCCATTATGGAAACAGTTTTTCTGCCATTGCTATATTTTCAGGCTTGCCGACGTCTATAAATAAAGAGCCCGTATGGTCGTAAGCTTGAATACTATTTGTAGTACACAAATCGAGATATAAATCAATCATCGAAAATTTCCCCTCAAAATTATTTTTCTTAAAAATATCGCTATTTATGATATGAATACCACTAAAAGCTTTTTCTTTTATTTCTACTTGTGCATTACCGTGAAGAACCCCTTTCTGATCTCCGGTAATTTTATTTCGCCATCCAATCATCTTATTTTTATCATCAAATAATAAGCATCGAGATGATTGCCTATCACTTACTGCAAGTGTAGCCAGTGGTTTATTTTTTTCATGCATCGCTATCATACTATGTAAAGGCATATCCGTTAGTATATCGGCATTCATTACCACAAAACTGCTTTCATCTTCTAAATAAGGTTTTGCTTTCATTAAACCACCTCCGGTTTCTAATACTACATCTGTTTCATCGGAAATAGTAATGTTAGAGCCCCACCCATTATTACTAGATATGGCTTCTATAATTTGATCAGCAAAATGATGGACATTTACAATCACCTCAAATATGTGTTGATTTTGTAGATACACTACATTTCTTTCAAGCAAAGATTTACCATTCACCATTGCCAACGCTTTTGGATGATGATCTGTAAAGGGTTTCAGACGGGTACCTAACCCTGCTGCAAAAATCATAGCGCGCATAAGCAATATATTATTGTACCCAATTACTACTATTGGTATGATTAAGTTTCACCTTTACTTTATACTTATTCCGTAAATGCCGTGCCGTTTGCTCTGCCGCATACACACTTCGATGTTGCCCCCCGGTGCAGCCGAAATTAATCATCAAATTACCAAAACCACGTTGTAAATAATCTTCAACAGTAATATCAATGAGATCCCAAACACTGTTTAGGAATTTTGGCATTTTAGTTTGTTGCTCTAAAAAATCTTGAACAGGTTTATCTCTTCCTGTTAGTTTTTTATATTCCTCAAATCTACCGGGGTTTAATATGCCGCGCATGTCAAACATAAAACCTCCTCCATTGTCGCTATCATCTTGAGGTATTGCCCTTTTATAACTAAAACTATTAATTTCAATAACAAGTGACGTTTCCTCATTAGCTTGCGGCACATGAAAACGACTTCTTATTTCATCGGAAATAACCAGTTGTAATATCCTGTCGAACTCAGGCGTGATAATACCTACACGCTTGTGATCAATAAAAAATTTAAGGTTTTGCAGTGCCAAAGGGATACTTGCCAAAAAATGTGCCTTTCTTTCAAATAAACCTCTAAACCCGTACGCACCTAATACTTGTAATAATCGAATCAACACATACCCATTATACTGACTAACAAATGTGATGCGATCAATGGGTTTATCAAGTAATGTATCAGCCTGATCCATATAGTAATCGAGCAATTGATTCTTCCATACTTCATTCAATTCGGCTTTTGCCTGCCATAGCAAAGAGGCTACATCATATTGTAATGCCCCTTTCATACCACCCTGAAAGTCGATAAAATGTACCTCCTCATTCTTTACAATAATATTCCTGCTTTGAAAATCGCGGAACATAAAGAATTTATTTTCTGTTCTCGTTAAGTAGGTACTTAAGGCATCAAAATCATCGAGCATAGCCTGTTTATCATATGGCAATTGAAGGGTATCTAAAAAATAGTATTTGAAATAGAGTAAATCACTCAGAATAGCCTGCTTCCCAAATTCTCTTGCCGTTAAACAATAATCATAATTAAGCCCTTTATCTCCTAAAATTTGAACCCTTGCCAATTGTTGCAAACTTTTGCAAAATAGCGCGTAGGTATACTCATTATGCCCTTTTTTTTCAAGTTCATGTAACAATGAATCGATACCTAAATCTTCCTGAATATAGATGGTATTTTTATCGTTCACCCCATAAATAGCCGGAACAGGTAATCCTGCTTTCTTAAAGTGTTCACTAAAATAAATAAAGGTTTGGGTTTCTTTTTGATGCAAATTATAAGTAGCTATATAGGAACTATCGCTGCTATATATTCTGAAATATATCCGATCACTCCCACTTTGAGGGATTTTTTCTATACGGTCGGGCGATTTACCGAATAAAGATTGAAACAATGCACTAATATCTGCTATAATGGCTTCCATGAAAAGCTTTTTCACGAAAGTAAAGATTTGTGATTGCAAGAAATAGTATTTATTTTCAAATTATGAAGAACCTCTTTGCATTTTTATTTTTTTGCGCTAGCCTAACGAGTGCAGCCCAAACGATCGAACGGTTTTATGATCATAATTGGAAGTACTGTGAACCTGCGTATGCAAGATTCTATAGCACACTTAAAAGCACCGATTCAGGTTGGTTAGCGAATGATTATTATTTGGCTACTAAACGTCTTCAAATGACCGGGTTATATACAGATACCGCGGGTAATAATAAAAATGGCTTTTTTAAATATTATCATCCAAACGGATATCTAAAAAGTAAAGGACAATATATTAATAATCAAAAAAATGGGCTTTGGGTTTCATATTACTCAAATGGTGCCATGAGTGATTCTGCGGTATATAAAAATGGAGTAGTTGAAAATTACGCATTAAGTTGGGATAGAGACGGAAATTTAACCGATTCTTTATTTGTTGATACCAATGGATTTTCAGTACAAGTGGCGTGGTTTTCGAATGGTAATATTGCTATGGCAGGCAGACTGAACGAAAAAAAAGAAAAATATGGTCGTTGGCAATACTATTTTAAAGAAGGTGGATTAAGTAGTTCAGAAATTTATGAAAATGATAAATTAATACGGTTTACTTTTTTTACTAAGGAAGGGAAGCCAATAGAAAACGCCAATTATGAAGTCATTCCCGCTACTTTTCCGGGAGGAACACAGGCATGGGCAAATCACCTTACAAAAAAACTGTACTTTCCGAATTTTACACTTCAAAACACAAATAGTGTATCTGTCGTAGTTGAATTTGAAATTAATGAGGAAGGAAAAATACAAAATGCTGAAGTAACTGTTCCACTTCACCCGGAATTTGATAGAATTGCTCTAGAGGCGATTAAAAAATCACCGAATTGGATCCCTGCTAAAATGCATAATAGAAA
>CABHOW010000047.1 GCA_902168225.1 uncultured Flavihumibacter sp.
ATATGATCCCATCCAATATTGGTGATGATAGCAAGCTCGGGTCTAATAATATTGGTGCTATCTAGTCTCCCGCCTAAGCCCACTTCAATAACCGCAATATCAACCTTCTGCAAAGCAAAATAGGCGAAAGCCATAGCAACAGTAATCTCAAAAAAAGAAGGTTGTATACTTTCAATCAATGGCATTATTTTTTCTGTGAACTCAATTACAAATTCTTTTGAGCATAATTCTCCATTTACCTTAATACGTTCTCTAAAATCATGTAAATGGGGAGAAGTATACAAACCTGTTTTATATCCGGCTTTTTGTAGAATGGCTGCCATCATATGGCTGGTAGAACCCTTACCGTTTGTTCCGGCTATATGAATAGATTTAAATTGTAAATGCGGATTGCCAATAGCTTCACAAAGAGCAATGGTATTAGTAAGATCTTTTTTATAGGCTGCAGCTCCTATTCTACTAAACATAGGTAGCTTCTCAAATAAATAGCTGATCGTTTGCTCGTATGTCATCATAGTAATGAACTACAAAGATGCAATATTAGTTCCTCAAACGGAAACTGAAAACCAAAGTGCCTGTTTGTTCATCGGTATTAGCGCCATTTAATTTTAAAGAGCGGGCTTTTCTTAGCGTAATATTTCTGATATTAGTATTGGTAGTGGTAGTGCCTCGGGGGTTAATGGTTGCAGCTGTTACCGCACCGGATCCATCCACGGTAATGTCTACCGCTACTTTGGCGTTCTCATTAAAGTCGTCTTCAAAGGAGGGGAGTTTAGTAATTCTTCTGCCATCTAATCCATTTCGTATAGTTACGCCATTACCACTATTACCGCTCGCCGCATTACCGGTATAACTGTCTGAGTTAGGATTACCATTAGGATTACCTTGATCACCTTTACCCCCGGCAATTCCTTGATTATTTGATTTGTTATAACTGTCTGCATTATTACCGCCCGCACCTCCGGGCTTTGTTCCTGTAAAAATAGCTTTAGGTTTGGGTGCGGGTATGGGCTTCTCAGTAGGGGTATTATTGGGGGTTATTTTTTTTACAGTTCGCGTTGGCTTATTAACTGCCACATCTTCTTCATTGGTATTTGTATTTTCTGCAATAGGCTTATTGAATTCGTTTTGGGTAGGTGTAACCCTTGATTTTGTTTCCGGAGCTGCTTCGCCGGGTGCCAAAGGGGCTATATTGCCCAGTCCGGTTTCACTATTCCCTAAGTTTACCTCAATACCTTCTCCTGTAACTGGTTCAGGTATTATCGGTTTGCTGTAATGAACATAAAAGAAAATAGAAAATAGAATAGCTGTTATTACGCCTGTAATAATGGTTGCTTTAACATTTTTTTCTTTCTCGAATGCGTAATCCAAATCAGTTATTGAGTTTTAGGGCTAAGTTATTTTGTTAATGGTTTTGGAAAAGTTAAAATATTTTTTAAAGGTAGCGTTTAATTCCATTTTAATTTCTTTTGGATAAGCGGGTACTAACTTTATGTAGACATTATTACGGCTCTATTGCAGGCTTACTATAGATTTTCATAATCATATCCATCAAAATAAATTCCTTTACCCAAAAAATAAACTATGAAAAAGTTTTTTATCAGCGTAGTACTTATTTTTTCAATCGTTCAACTATTAGCCCAGCAAGCTAAAAAAGAATTATACTGTAAAACAACAATATACCCACAATATCGAAAAGGTACTATTAATGGATTTAAAATCAATATTGACTATGGGAGTAAAGATAATTTTCTTTTACTGTCAGATAGTTCATTTCTAAATAAAACTATAAAAGTTACTGATCTTACTAATGAAATGGATGCAATGTGCTATTTAAAAAGTATTGGATGGGAAATCGTTACGATTAACATCATAACCGGTAGTCTTGGGTATGCAAATGGCGATTGTATTTTCTGGCGGAAAAAAATTGATGAGTAAATGAAAACCTATTCATGTATTCGCAAATAACTATCTCATTAAATATAAAAATTACTATTATGAATAAATATTTACTTTACTTTTTTTTCCTACTTGCAAGTAGCAATGCTTCTGCTCAACAAAATCATTTTATAGTATGTAGGATGTCAATTAATAACTCTAGAAGTAAGATAAAAATTACTATTGATTATGGAGATAAGGAAATATTTTCACTTTTAAAAGACACTTCTTTTTTGAGTAAAACAGATAGTGTAGTAAATTACAGAAATGAAGCAGATGCGATAAGGTACTTTATGAACCTGGGTTGGGAAATTGTTGGAATAACTTCTACTGCCACTGGTTTAAATTCTAACCTTTATTATGATTATATTTTTTGGAGAAAAAAAATTGATGAGTAGGTAACAATTCTCTTCATCTATTTCAATACATCATAGCCGAACCTTACCAAGGTAGCCGTAATTACCAATAAAAAGAAAATACGGATAAAACGATTGCCCTTGTAAATGGCAAGCTTAGAACCTAAAATTCCACCTATTCCGTTACAGATAGCCATGGGGATAGCTATTTTCCAGAGTATAGTACCCTTCCATAAAAACAAACTGATCGAGCCCAAATTCGTTGATAAATTGATCAGTTTTGCATGCGTACCTGCCTTTAAAAAATCATATCCTAACACGCTAATAAAAGCCATTACTAAAAAACTTCCTGCACCCGGACCAATAAATCCATCATAAAAACCCAACACACAACTAATAATGCATCCATATATAAATGCTTTTTTAGGATGAACGTTTTTTGTAGCTACTGCGCCAAAATCTTTCTTTGTATACGTATAAATGGCTACCCCAATAAGTACGATCAATATAACCGGCTTCATAAAAGCATTACTTACTTGGGTAAGTAATTGAGATCCGGTAAATGCAGATATAAATGCGAGGAACATTAAAACAAGTACTTCCTTCCAAATTACTTTTACCTTCTTTAAATATTGTTGAACAGCAAATGCAGTACCTGTAAAAGCAGGTATTTTCAAAGAGCCTATTACGGTAGATACTGCTTCTGTAGGCATCAAAATGAGTCCGGCAGGTGTTTGAATTAATCCCCCGCCCCCCACAATTGCGTCTACAAAACCGGCTATAAAAGCAAATAAGCAAAGTAATAAGATAGTAGTAGCCATTATTTTTTAGATAGCTTTATTTGCATATTGGCAATCAATAAACCCAATAATACAATTACTCCGCTGAAAATATGAATGACCGTCATTTTTTCCCCTAAAAACCAAACAGCTTCTAAGGTGCTGATAACAGGAATTAAATTGCCGAATAAAACAGTACGGGCAGCGCCTAACTTGCCGATAGCTTTATTCCAGCATAAAAAGGAAATAACCGATGTGCCCAAACCCAGATATAAAATATCCAGCCATAAAGCGCCGGTAAAATGAATGGGCGAACTATACATTTGCTCCCCGATATAGAAAGGTAGCAACATAAGTGTGCCCATTAAGATTATGATAAACAGAAAAGATAAAGCACTGATAGTTGTTGGTTTTTTTCTTACTAAAATATTATATACGGCGAAAGCCATGGCACCGGCTAATATCCATAGATCCCCAATGGAAAAGCGAAAAGCTAATAAGCGGCTCCAGCTGGCATTGGATATAAGTAATAAAATACCTGCTATGCAAATGATCATACCTACCAATCTGTTAAGCGGTAATTTTTCCTTCAAAAAAATGATAGCCAGTATAGTGGCAAAAATGGGAGAGGAGGTAGTACCAATCAATGCCATATTGATCGCCGAAGTATAGTGCCCGGCTACATACACAAATGTATTGAACATGGTAATACCTGTTAGCGATACAAAGAATAGGTAGCTGAGATGCTTTTGAATAATTTTTCTCTCTGCTAAAAAAAGTTTCCCTGCAATGGGAATCATTATGAGTGTTGCAGTACCCCATCTAAAAAAGGCCAAACTAAAAGGACCGATTTGCTGATTCACAGCTCGGGAAATGATAAAATTTCCGGCCCATATAATAACAGCTATAAGGGCTAGGCCAATGCCTTGCCATTGCTTTGAATACTGCGATATGTGGTGTTGTTTACTCAACGATCGGCCCCTGCGTATTGATGATCATAATCGCCTTTTATTCTTTCCATAGGAGGATTAAAGTATCCATATTTTAATGCAGGAAACTCCTCTCTTATCAGATCCATTAACTGTGTAACTCCTAAAATATCTCCTGATTCATGGAACCCGATCTTACCCATATACCAATCGGGGTCGATATTGAAATTCCGCCATTGTATCATACGCAAGCCGGTATCTTTAATGAGTTTTCTCAGTGCTTCATATTCTGCTTCACTATCTGTAATACCCGGGAATACAAAATAATTAATACTTGTCCAACCATCATATCGCCTCACCACTTTCAAACTCTCAACAATGTCTTCAAACCGGTAATTGTTGGGTCTGTAATACGCTTCATAAATATGCTTTTGCGCCGAATTGGTACTTACCCTTATGCTATTTAAACCCGCCTTACACAGGGCTTCTACGGCATCAGGTTTAGAACCATTGGTATTGATGTTGATACTTCCTTTATTGGTATGTTTCCTGATTTCAATAATGGATTCTCGAATGGTTTCCCACATGAGCAATGGCTCTCCTTCGCATCCTTGTCCGAAACTAACAATGGGAAAAGGTGCATGCATTAAATGCGGAACGGTGAACTCTACAATTTCTTCTGCTGTGGGTTTGAATGTTAATCGATCTTGGGTAGATACAATGGTTTCTTCTTCCGGTTGAAAAGAAATACAACCAATACAATTGGCATTGCATGCCGGCGAACTGGGTATCGGGCATTCCCATCTGCCTAAGGAAAAATTTCTTGCAGCCGGACAATGATACGTCATGCAACAATTCTCCATCAAATGCTTAACTAATCGGTTATGCGGGTAATGCTTTAATAAATTTTCGGTACCGTTAGCAATAGCTTTATCATCGTAACCGGCTGCTTCTTGCCTGATATCTTTTTCTATTCTTACAGCGGGAACATAGTTTTTCCCATCTTTCCAACCTACGGCTGTATAACAAAACAATGGTAAGGTTGGTGCATCGGATAATGTTTCATAAGCCGCGATAAATAAACCGGTATGTGCCGGAGGAATAAATGCTGCTACAGCCCATCCTTTTTCACAAAGTCGCATATCACCCGTTAGTACATCTATACCAATAGCTCGCCGGCCGGGTAACTCGTATAAGTTACCACCTTCGGGTAATTCAATCCACTGATCTTCAGGAACAGGAAATGCATCCCAACCCGCTCTACCAACAGCATAAAGCGTATGATCTTCAAAAATATTTCCGTTACCGTCGCTGTATAATAAATATGGGTTCATTTAGTTTATAATAGCAGAATTAGGAATTAAGAATTTAGAATTAGGAATTAAGAATTTATAACTCATAACTCATAATTCTTAATTCATCATTCAAATCCTTTAATCAAACCTCTCGCATACGCCGTAAATTCTTCTTCCACCTTCACATCCACCTCACTATCTACTAATCGCTGCAACATTTTGTTATTCTTAAAATCAATAGTAAGTAATCCGTCTTTCAACACCACATTGTTCAACTCATTCCAGGTATAACGTTTTTTAGGAAAGCTATTGATCACTATTTCTTCCTTATCGAATGCAATTTCTTCCGGAAATTTTACGAAACGTTCCAGTATAGCAGCAACTAAATATATGAGTGAAATAATCCCACCATGAGGATGAAAAAACCATCCTATGGCAGCAAATAATAGGGCCAGGCGATAAAATGGCTGTATACCTCTTCGTTGCTGATTAAAACAAAAAATCATCCAGCCGATAATCAATAAGCAAATGACCATGGGAATAACATTATGCTTACCCGGTTCTAAAAAAGTATTGGCTATAAAAATAACGATGGTAATAAACAGCATCAGCTTACTGATCCAATCGATACCGGATTTATTATTTGTTTTTAACTGTACTATATAATCGTATGTTTTCATGATACCATTAAGTTGGATAGTCGCCATAAAATGCGTGCACCCACATTGCTATCCCAGTCTGTTTGTCCAACCCCTATTTCTACCAAATCAAAACCGATCAAAGTTCTACCGCTTTCTTTTATTTTTTTGATCAAGTAAATAACTTCCTCTGCTTCAAATCCGCCGGGTACCGGTGTGCCCGTATTCGGACATAATTTTCTATCTAAGCCATCAATATCAAAACTGATATATACTTTTTGCGGAAGGTTACGAATGATCTCGTCTGTCAATTGCTTCCACGATTGACCTTCAAACAAACGTTCTTTCACCAATTTATCGAAGTAAGTAATGATTCTAAAATTACTACTACATATCAGATTCCATTCTTCTTCACAATAATCCCGAACACCTAATTGAACTAATTTGGTAATCGAAGGAATTTCTTCTAATGCATTATACATGATAGAAGCATGGGAATAGGTGAAATCTTCATATTTCTTTCGTAAATCGCAATGGGCATCAATTTGTAAAATTCCATATTCGCCATGTTTTTCTGCCAAGGCTTTCATGAGTCCGAGTGGTGTGCTATGGTCTCCACCTAAAACAGCCACTATTTTATCTTTAGCCAAGATAGCTTTACTATGTTCATATACCCAGGCATTCATGTACGCGCTCCCCTCATTAATTTCACGCAAACTTTTACACATGAACTTATTTTTCTCAATATCATCGCCTTGAGAAATATAGTCGATATATAATTCAGCTTCTTTTCGTAAATAATCACTTTTGAAGAGTAGTTTTTTGTCGACTTCTTTCATGAAGAACCCTTGCTTCCAACCTGCAAAACCATCCATATCCAAAATATCAACTTGTCGGCTACATTTGAAAATATGATCTGCTGCCCGGGCGGTACCGGCTCCATAGCTAACTGTAACTTCCCAGGGAACAGGTAATATTACCAGCTTGGCATCTTCTTCAGAAAAAGGGAGCCCGAAGATATTATTGTTGGGATTGGCTACTGCATTGGGATCAAAGCCGGAAAGATCTATCATGACATGCTTGCTTAAACAGGGCGCAAGTTAGTTCCATTTCATGAAATAGCAAGCATTTCTAACGAGGTTCCAGCTGATTCGCTGTCCATTTCACAACTGTATGGTAGGGGAAAAAAGGTAATAAGTACAAAATATTGGCAATCGATTCGAAAAGCTTTGTACTGTAAAACATGAAGCTCATTCCAAAAAGAAGGAATACTATCCATTTTTGAAATTTGAGTTGCGCAAACATTCGCTCATCATGTAAACAAAAAGGGAGAAGGGGGGTGCAAATCATCCAACTGGCTAAATAGGCAGTATTTGTAGCCTCATAAGATATAAAAAGAAGGAACATCGAAATAATGGCCATGATACCCATCATTCTTGTTGGTATAAAAAAGAAAATAATAAGACTGCAAGACCCTAACACAGCAATTATTTGAAGTACGAGTGTAGTATTTTTTGAAACTGAGCTATCGATCGGTAGCTGATAAGGAAGCTGCCCATATATCATCATTAATACAATTACAAAAAATATAATGGCAGCAGTAATTCTGGCACTTAAACTTCTAAAAAGGGTTAAATCTTCCATATTTCTTCAACTAAAACTAACATTTTATTTAATTCTTTGTTTTAAAGTACCTTTGCATCAGAATTGAGCGTATGAAAACAACCCATATTATTATTCTTATATTGATTGCAGTGGCCATAGCCGTAATTGTTCAATATTCAGGTGATCTTACAACCTATGAAACCATTGCTTCAGCTAAAGAAAAGCAAGGGAAATTCGTAAATCTTATTGCCAAAATAGATAAAACAAAAGCGGTTGAATACGATCCTGTTAAAAACCCCAACTATTTAAGTTTTACGGCTGTTGATACTCTAGGAAATGTTGTAAAAGTGGTATATAGAAATAATAAACCTACCGATATGGAGAAAAGTGAGCGGATCGTGTTGAAAGGTCGTATGCAAGGTGATTATTTTGAGTGTAAAGATATCCTCCTCAAATGTCCCTCTAAATATAAAGACGATCCCAAAGCCATGCAGCGTTTACAAACTTCTACTAATTAGTGATTAAGATTTTATTTCATGGAATATATAGGTGAGCATTTATTACCCGGACAAATTGGTCATTTTTTTGCAGTACTTAGTTTGGTTGCTTCCTTGTTGGCAACCATTTGTTTTTTTAAGGCAGGGAAAGAAACGCAATTAGCAGATAAAAAAAATTGGCTTGCTATTGCCCGTGCTGCCTTTTTGGTTGAAACCATCAGTGTGCTCGCTTTATTCGTAACACTCTACTATATTATCTCTCATCATTTCTTTGAATATAAATATGCTTATACGCATAGTGATAGATCGTTGCAGGTAGAATATTTGTTGAGTTGTTTTTGGGAAGGACAAGAAGGTAGTTTTATGCTCTGGAGCTTTTGGCATTGTGTGTTAGGATGGATTTTAATTGCCCGCGCCGGTAAATGGGAAACGGGTACCATGACGGTTATAAGCTTTGCCCAGTTTACCCTGGCTACTATGATCATTGGTATTTATTTCTTCGATTTTAAAGTGGGTAGCAGCCCTTTTGTACTGCTACGCAATGAAATGGAAGCACCCATTTTTAGTAGGCCGGAATATTTACAATTCGTAAAAGATGGTACCGGCTTGAATACTTTGTTGCAGAACTATTGGATGGTAATACATCCACCTATTTTATTTTTAGGTTTTGCTTCTACTGTTGTTCCTTTCGCCTTCGCCTTTGCAGGATTGATGCAGAAAGAACATGATTGGACAACCCCCGCCATACCATGGGCCTCTTTTTCTGCTGCCATATTAGGAACAGGAATTATGATGGGAGCTGCCTGGGCATATGAGAGCCTCAGCTTTGGCGGATACTGGGCCTGGGACCCTGTTGAGAATGCTTCTTTAGTGCCTTGGTTAACTTTAGTGGCCGGCTTGCATACTAACCTCATTTACAAGCATAGTAAGTATTCATTGCGCCCCACTTACTTCTTCTATATCATTAGTTTTTCGCTGGTATTGTACTCAACATTCTTAACGCGCAGTGGAATTTTAGGAGATACATCGGTGCACGCTTTTACCGACTTAGGAATGAATACACAGCTGCTATTATTTGTACTTGTGTTTTTAGTGCCGGCATTGGTATTGTATTTTATTCGGTATAAAAATATCCCTTCTATTCAAAAAGAAGAGCAAACCTATTCTCGCGAGTTCTGGATGTTTATTGGTTCATTAGTATTATTTCTGGCAGGTGCCGTAATTATTGCAAAAACATCCACACCCGTTATAAATAAGCTATTCGGTACTAAAATTGCTCCGCCTGAGGATCCTGAATTTGCGTACAATCAAATACAAGTTTTTGTTGCCATTATTATTGGCTTACTTACCGCTGTAACACAGTATTTTAAATATAAGGATACACCTATAGATTTTTTTACTAAGAAAATAATTTTGCCTACGATAATCGCATTGATCATTTCATTGGCAATTTCTATTTGGGGTAATATCAACTATGATAAAAAAGGTATCGGCTTTTTAGGAGCTATTCATGTTGCGATTTTTGCTGCTGTATATGCAACGGTTGCTAATTTTTCGTATATATGGTTAGGATTAAAAGGAAAAATTAAAGCTGCGGGTGCTTCGGTAGCGCATATTGGTTTTGGTTTAGTGCTAGTGGGTATTCTTATTTCCTCTTCCAAAAAAACAGTATTGAGCTGGAACACTACCGGCATAACACCTTTGAAAGCCAGTGCAGCCGGGGAAAAGGGGAATCCCGCGGGTAACCCTGCCGAGAACCTAACCTTGTTTAAAGGGGTAGCAACCGATATGGGTAAGTATATGGTAACATATACACTCGATACTACCAATGAAAGGGATCGCAAGCGTTATTTTGAAATTGATTTCAAATCAAAAAAGGGTAATGATAATTTCAAATTATATCCCGATGTATTGAAGAATAATAAAGGTATGGAAGGCTTCGCGGCTAACCCTGCTGCAAAGCATTATTGGTATAAAGATATTTTTGTGTATATCACTTCTTTTCAGGAGAATAAGAGAAACGATACAGCAAGTTTTCGAAAGAGAGAAATCAAAATAAATGATACCATTTTTTACAGTAATGGTATGTTGGTGTTAAATAAAGTAGAAGTAAATCCTGCCACACAAAAGGCAAATATTGGTGCCGGGGAAACCGGGTTGTTTCTGGATCTAACAGTTCTTTCTAAAGAAGGTAAACGATATGGTGCTAATCCGGGTATTATACTAAAAGGGAATGAAGTTCGTGCAATAACAGATACTGTTGTTTCCCAAAGTTTAGTGTTAAGCTTCAATAAAGTGATTGATCAGCAAACGGGTAAATTGGAGATCGGGGTAAAGGAAAGTGGCGCTATTACCGATTTAATTACCCTTAAAGTATATGAGTTCCCCATGATCAATGTACTGTGGATAGGTGTTATAGTTATGGTTATAGGATTCATCATGTCGATCCTGCAACGCCTCAAGCAAGCAGCAAAGGTTACATTTTAAGGGTCATTGTATTAATATGAGCCGATAGCCTTAAATTTATATAGTTGAAGCGCATACAAAACCATATTATTTTCTGCTTTTTTCTATTAGCTCTTGCTTTTACTACAAAAGCCCAGCAAGTAACCTTAGATACGCTAAGAGTTTCGGCCTATATTACTCCTGAAGGGGATACAGTTGGGCAATCCTGGTTATTACCGGTAGAGGTTTTAGGTAGAATGAATGCAGCACAAAGACAAGCCCACGCTGAATGGACACGCTTACGAAATGCTGTGTATGTAACATTTCCTTATGCCAAGGCTGCAAGCAGAATTATGAATGAAATCAATGCCCAGCTTGTACATGTGAAAGATAAAAAACAAAGAAGAGCATTGATTCGCTCACGTGAGAAAGAGTTGAAGAGGGATTTTACGGATAAGCTTACCAAGCTATCTGTATATCAAGGAAAGGTTTTAATGAAATTGATCAATCGCGAAACAGGTAATAACTGTTATGAAATTATTGATGAATATAAAGGTTTTGTAGCCGCTGCTTTCTGGCAAACCATTGCTGTTGTGTTTGGTAGTAATCTTAAACAATCCTACGATCCTGCTACTAAAGATGCGGAAATGGAAAAAATAGTTCGCGATGTAGAACGGATGTATGGGTATGCAGGGAGGGGGTGACCCCCTTTACATACCCGGCGTAGTAATAGCAAAGAGTTCTTTGTCCATTTGCGGTTTCACCTCACATTTATTGTTGAGATGCATTGTAGCCGTATTCGTATTATTGTATGCCGGCCAGTTGGGTAAACCCTTATGATTTGGATTGCCGGTTCTGGCAAACTGTACCCACGCTTTACTTATTTTATCGGCCAGCGTATAGGCCTCTTTCCCGCCACCTGTCATTTCTTCGCAACGTGCAATATTGTTGAACACAAAAGGCAATTCCATGCAATGCACCGCTTTGTATTTTCCATCCATTACCGGAGATTGCCAAGTGAATAAATACATGTAAACAGGTGCTGCATTCAGTGCCGATTTCTGATTAGCTTGCGCCACTGCCCCGGGTCGGAACATAACATCAATGGCAACCAAATCGGAAGGTTTGGTATCTTCGGGATAAGCTTTTTTCACCGCAGCAATATAGGCTTCTGCTTTTTCTTTTTGTTGCCTTTTAATGAAGTCTGTTACTTGTTCTATCGAAGCATTGTTCATCGAAGCCGACATAAATACGGCGAACTCATTCTTCACTGTGCCTATCATCAATGGCACATCTCTCGAAAGTTCATACGCTTCTTTTGAAGTAACTTGGAAAGGTAGATCTTCACCGTCTACGCTTGGTCCCCAACCGAGACCAAAACCCGTTATCGGCTTACCTTCTGCTTTCAGTTTATCGGTAATAATTTTTAACGCAGATTTGCCGGCATTAACAAGTTGCGGGTATGGGATTGTTTGCAGACTATCTGCCTGTGCGGGTTGTAAGCCCAATGTTTTGAGTACTTCGGCCGTGATGGCTTGTGTTGTAGCTTTATCAAGCATGTTAGTACTAAAAGCGCCGCTCTCGTTGATAGCTTTATGAAACAGGCCTTTTGCAGAAGGCATGGCCATGAGCGTATTTACTTTGGCGCCACCACCAGATTGACCGAAGATGGTAACATTACCCGGATCGCCACCAAAATTGCTTATGTTCGTCTTCACCCATTCCAAAGCAGCTTTAATGTCGAGTATGCTGTTGTTTGCAGAGTGTTTGTACTTATCTCCATAGGCTGAAAGGTCTAAGAAGCCAAGAACATTGAGGCGATGGTTGATAGACACCACTACCACGTCGCCGGTCTTCGCAAGGCTTTCGCCATCGTAAGAAGGCAGTTCCTGCGATGAGCCAGCCGTAAAACCCCCGCCATGTATCCAGAACATCACCGGTCTTTTTTTCCCGTCGTTTATGCTTGGTGTCCACACATTCAATACAAGGCAATTTTCGTTTGGAAAACCCCAATCGTGATGAAACACAAACTCGGTTTCGTCTTGAACATTTGTTGTTGGCGTTTCGAGTGGTGAAACCGGCCCATAGGTCATTGAACTGCGAACGCCTTGCCAAGGGGTAAGCTTTTGGGCTGCTTCAAAACGCTTGGCTTTTGCATACGGAATGCCTTTATAGGTGTAAACGGCGTTGTGAATGTAACCACGCACTTTTCCGGCATCGGTAGATGTTACGGCAACATTCTCACCGGTTTGTAATTGTGCGGACGCAACCAGACCCAAGCCGATTAAAGCCGGCAGGAAAATCACGATTTTTTTCATGTAATTGATTTATGAAGGGTTTGTCTCTTTAGTAAAACAATTATAAAAAATTTTCACTACAGTAACCAGAAAATTTTTTATTCAGACGGGCTTTTTAGCATTCAAAATAGTCTGGTATCCCAATAAAAATCTTCTTTTCTTATAAGTTTTACTTTACCGGAAAATGCCGGATGTTCCTTATTGATAATATAGTTAAACTCTTGCGGAATGATCACGGAAGGAACTTTCAAAACAAGGGATTCCTGATGGGTGTACCAATGCGCCCCAATGGCCTGTAACTCAGCATAAGCTGCTAATGTGCGCCAGTTAGCAGATAACTTATTTATTTTTATTTGTTTGATTAGTTGGTCTTCATCGGCAATAGATATGACCATCACTTTATATCTGAACTTATTTTGTATAGCACCCCGGTGTACGATGAGTTCCAGGGAAGATAACGAGCGTGTGGCTGAGGTATATAACACAAACTGACCTTTCAGGTTCCATCTGTTTGCTGTTCCTGATGAGGATAAATTTCTGGCATATTCCTCTCTAACAATTCTAAAGAGCTCCATGGTTATACATTATCTCCATATTCCATGGCGGTTAATCGGTCATCAAGATATTTAATACCTGTAATGGTATTCATAAAAGAAATCGGCGCTTTATTATCAAAATAGAAGTTTGTGTTAGTGAGCCATTGTTCAAATTCTTTTCTTGATCCAAATACTTCTACACCATGCCTTATTAAAGATAGTAACAGTACAACCTGCTCTTTTACATTCTCTTTAAATATACTTTTTGGTTTTTTATATTCTCTAAATGTTTTTACACTCACATTAAGCCAATCCGATAAAATATCATCATTGAAATCGGTGAGTGTTTTAATAGCATTAACATGCTTCCAATTGATATCATTGGAATATAGAAAATGTAAAAGTTCGCCTTCACTGGCCAGTTTGGGAACTTTTTCCATAAGGGCAACTTCCGGTAATTTTTTAGCTTTTTGCATGCGCATGAATTTGTAGCTGATCAAATATAGGTAAAATTGCCGAAATAAAAAGGTAATTTTACTTTTATTGTATAGTCGGCTCAGCAGAGTCTACGCCAACCATTTTAAAAATGCCTCCCTACTAATCATCTCAGCCCCCAGACTTTCCAGGTGTTCGGTATATACCTGGCAATCAACTAATACCACCCCCTCTTTTTCTAATTGTTGTACATAATGGATGAATGCGTATTTGCTGGCATTTGATTTTTTGCTGAACATACTTTCTCCAAAGAAAAGTTTACCCATGCGTATGCCGTATAATCCACCTATAAGTTCATTGTTCTCCCAGCATTCGGCGCTATGTGCCAGTCCTTGCTGATGGAGTGTTATAAAAGATTGGATCAATGCTTCTGATATCCAGGTACCATCTTGCGCTTTACGATTTATTTGCATGCAGTTACGCATTACTTCTTCAAAAGCGGTGTTCAAACGAAATTGGTACTTCGGATTTCTCAATATGGGCCGCATACTTTTGGCGATCACCAAGTTTTCCGGGAATAGTACAAATCGAGGGTCGGGGCACCACCAAAGGGGTATATCACCGTCGAACCAAGGGAAAATACCCCGACTATATGCTAAGATCAACCGCTGTGGATGAAGATCGCCACCCATAGCAAGCAGACCATCTTCCATAGCTTCTTCAACCGGAGGGAACCATAATTTTTCGTTGAGCAATATCATGGTGTAAAAATAAATAGTCCCGCCGAAGGCGGGACTATTTGTGGGAGTTGACGGGGTCGAACCGCCGACCCTCTGCTTGTAAGGCAGATGCTCTAAACCAACTGAGCTAAACTCCCTTTTTTATTGGGAGTGCAAAAATAGGGGAGTGAGGGGTAACAACAAAAAAAAATAGTTTTTTTTGTGAACTTATCATATTTATTGTGTAGAACCATGCACAGTACTAACTTTGCAGCATGAAACCTGCTGTAAAGAATGAAGTATCTCCTTGGGAGCTGGAGGAAACAGCTATTCTCACCGACACGCATCAAGCTTATAGCCTAATTGTATGGAATGATGAGGTAAATACTTTCGAGTGGGTAATTCAAACACTGATAGAGGTTTGTGATCATACTGAACAACAGGCTGAACAATGTGCCCTCTTTATTCACTATAAAGGGAAATATCCAGTAAAGCAAGGTGAATATGAAACACTGCAACAAATGTGTAACGCTATTACTAACCGAGGTATCGGAGCAACCGTAGAAGTGAATGCTTATTCATAAAGAAAACCCCGAAAATTACTTCGGGGTTTTTTCTAAAACCAAAACCATCTGCTATGAAAAACGATTCCTTATTGAATCGTAATTTGCTTTGGAGCTACTTTTACTTCGTCTTTTTTAGGAAGTAAAACTTTTAATACACCATCTTCATAACGTGCCTGAATATTTTCAGTATTGATTTTATCATCTACACTGAAACTGCGTTTGAAGCTTCTGTAAGTAAATTCCTTACGAATTGTTTTGTACGTTTTTTCAGTACTTTCTTCCTTCTTCTCGTATCCAATGGTTAATAAACCTTTGTCTACATGAATAGTAAAATCTTCTTTTTTTCTACCGGGAGCATTTAATTCTAAATGATAGGCATCTTCTGTTTCATGAATGTTAACAGATGCGGTTGGGTAACCGGTTTGAGCATCTCTTCCCCAAGAAGCAGGAAAAGCATTGAATAACTCATCAAATACGCTTAAGCTGTTGTTTTTAAACTGTGTCATAGTATTTAAATTTTTATTTGTTTAAGAATACATAATCCGATTCAAAGCCTGTACCAACCGGAAAAACTGCTGTTTAAACGTCAAATTTTCTGAATTATAAATGTAATTAACGCCATAATGGCGCTTATTATTTCTTCATTAAGACAAAATGGCTGTTAAAAAGTCGTATTTGGACGAATTCCGTAGAATTCATATTTTTATTCTCCAATTATTAGAAATATGTATCCAGCAGAAATAGTAATACCGATGAAGGCGGAGTTGATCGATGAAGGATTTAGTGAAATGGTTAGTGCATCTGAAGTGGAATCAACATTGAAGCAAGATGGAACAACTTTGGTTGTGATTAATTCAGTTTGCGGATGTGCTGCGGGCACTTGCAGACCGGGTGTTTTAATGGCTGTACAGAATGCCAGTAAGCGTCCGGATAGATTAACCACCAGCTTCGCAGGCTTTGATATCGAAGCCGTAAATAAAGTGAGAGAGCATTTATTACCTTATCCTCCTTCTTCTCCTGCTATTGCATTGTTTAAGAACGGAGAATTGGTAAGTATGGTAGAGCGTCATCAAATTGAAGGCAGACCTGCTCAGGTTATTGCACAGCATTTGATTTCTGTTTTCGATCAACATTGTAATTAAGATATTAAGTTTTGTTTTTAGATGGGTTAGTAAGTAAAGGCCTTCCGCTTTGGCGGGAGGCCTAGCTTTTTATCAGTATTTCTATATAACATTGCAGACTCAAACGAATACATGTATCCAAACCTCTATTACGCATTTAAGGACCTTTTTGGTATTCAACTCGAAGGGTTGAAGCTTATTAATAGCTTTGGTTTTTTTGTTGCTTTATCTTTTATCATATCTGCATGGATATTGAGCATTGAATTGAAGCGCAAACAGGGTTTAGGATCATTTATTTATACAGAGGAAAAAATCAAAATAGGAGAACCGGCTTCTTTATCAGAACTTGTAATTAACGCGTTATTTGGTTTTATATTCGGCTATAAAATTGTTGGTGCATTTACAGTGCCTGATGCACTCAATGATCCTCAGGCATTCTTACTTTCTTCTCATGGTAATTTTTTATCCGGTATGTTGGTAGCACTGCTTTTTGGCGGGTTGAAATGGTGGGAGAAAAAAAAGCAACAATTAGAAAAGCCGGAAGAGAGAACTATTCGGATCTGGCCACATGATAGGGTGGGAGATATGGTTATATATGCAGCGTTGTTCGGTTTTCTAGGAGCTAAAATTTTTCATAATCTTGAAAATTGGAATGAGTTTACCAAAGATCCGATTGGGTCGCTCATATCATTTAGCGGGCTTACTTTTTACGGCGGACTAATTTGTGCAGGGCTTGCCATTTATTGGTATGCCCGTAAAAATAAAATCACATTTATTCATTTGCTCGATGCTTTTGCTCCTACCATGATGTTTGCTTATGCACTAGGTAGGGTAGGATGCCAGATTAGCGGTGATGGTGATTGGGGAATTGTAAATACCAATCCAAAACCATTTACATGGCTTCCTAATTTTTTATGGAGCTACCAGTATCCGCATAATGTATTAAGTGTAGGTGAGCGTATACCCGGTTGCGTGGGCGAGCAATTTTGTAATCAATTGCCATTTCCGGTATATCCTACTCCATTATATGAAGTTATTGTTTGTGCCCTTTTATTTCTTGTAATTTGGGTTTTACGTAAGAAAATTAAAATACCCGGATTATTATTTTCTATTTATCTGATGATGAATGGAGTGGAAAGATTTTTAATTGAGAAAATTAGAGTAAATACAAAATACGATTTGCCATTTCATCCAACACAAGCAGAGCTCATTTCATTAGCATTATTTATTGGTGGGGTGTATATGTTTTATGCATGTAATAAACGCGCAAAAACTACAGCATAAGCTTCGGCTTCGACTTCGCTCAGCCTACGCTACTCTATGGCCTATCACCTATAACCTATTCCCTATACCCTAAACCTTATAGCTTAGGGCTTATAACCTATACCCTATACCCTATACCCTATCC